>CAVCBG010000020.1:0-11194 GCA_963600285.1 Anaerovoracaceae bacterium | reverse complement strand
AAAAATCCCATCCGAATTCGGATGGGATTTTTTGATTCAATGATCGATCTCAATCAGGCGAAGAGGTCGACGCCGTTCTTCATCGGCTCCACGTGCAGCATGGAGGCAATCGTCTGCGCGATGCAGCAGAAGCCCTTGACGGTGCCGAAGTTCTTGCCGGCAGGGATCTGCGGGCCGTAGATGAGCAGCGGGACGTATTCGCGGGTGTGGTCGGTACCGGCGTGGGTCGGGTCGCAGCCGTGATCCGCGGTGATCATGAGGACGTCGCCGTCCTTCATCTTCGGCAGGAAGGTCCCGAGCCAGTTATCGAACTCGATCAGGCCGTTGCCGTAGCCCTGAACGTTGCGGCGGTGGCCCCAGGAGGAGTCGAAGTCGACCAGATTGACGAAGATCAGGCCCTTATCGAACATGTCCATGCACTCATCCACGTGATGCATGCCGTCGAGGTTGCTCTGATTGTGGACGGCCCAGGTGACGCCCTGACCGGCGAAGATATCCTCGATCTTGCCGACGCAGGGAACCGGCAGACCCGCGTCCTTGACGTGGTCCATGATGGTCGGTTCCGGCGGGACAAGGGAGAAGTCGCGGCGGTTGGCGGTACGCGTGAAATTGCCGGGTTCGCCGATGAACGGGCGGGCGATGACGCGGGCGCAGGCATGTTTGCCGACGAGGATCTTGCGGGCGGCGCGGCAGTATTCATACAGCAGCTCCGGCGGGACGATGCTCTCGTGCGCGGCGATCTGGAAGACGCTGTCCGCGGAGGTATAGACGATGAGGTCGCCGGTCTTCATGTGCTGCTCGCCGAGTTCCTTGATGATCTCGGTGCCGGAGGCGACGCAGTTGCCAAGAACGCCGCGGCCCGTGGCTTCACGGAAGGGCTGCAGAACTTCTTCGGGGAAGCCGTTCGGGTAAGTCGGCATCGGGCTCGGGCTGATGATGCCGCCGATCTCCCAATGGCCGATGGTGGTATCTTTCCCGGCGGAGAGTTCCTGCAGACGGGCGACAGCACCGGAGGGCTTCTCGGCGGGTTCGTAGCCCACCATGCCTTCAATGTTGCCGAGGCCGATGGACTGCATCACGGGCAGTTTGAAGCCGGGGATGCTCTGCGCGATGTGGCCCAGGGTGTTCGGATTATGATCGCCAAAAGCGGCGGAGTCCGGCGCGGTGCCGCATCCGACGCTGTCTAATACAATTAAAAAGACACGATTGATGTTCATTGAGACTGCTCCTTAATTTGCTTTTATTATAATACAGACTGCCCTTCACAACGGTATGAAAAACCGCGTCGGAGCGGGTATAATTCCATGAGAAATAAGCAAACAGAAAACAGGAGCGCAATCCATGGAAAATATCAAGATCGGTCAGATCGTGGAAGTCACCAAAAGTTTTGTCAATGAGAATGAAGTCGAGCTTCAGGGGAAGAAGGGCATCGTCCGCCTGCTGTACGACGAAGACCCGACCGAAAAAGATTCATTCGACGAAGTGCTGATTGAATGGACGCCGGAATCGCTGGACACTTTCGAGAAGGAATACTTCTACAGCGCCTTCGAGCAGGAAGTCAGCTGGACGTCGTACATTCTCCCGACAACGGTTTTGACCCCGACGGATGAGACCTTGGATGAGAACGAGCTCGCCTGGAAAAAGCAGGAGCTCTTCGCCCGCCTGTTCCTCGGCGGACTGCCCCGCGGCGAAGCGAACATGATCGTCAAGGTGTTCGAGAACCCGGTCGACCCGAAGGCCATGGCCCCGATTGACTGCTGGAAGGCTTACCTTGAGAAGACCCTGCGCTTCCCTGTCAAGGTCAAGGTCTGCTATCCCTACGAGGAGGGAGACGGCCCGCTGAAGGAAAACCAGAAGCTGAAGCTCACGGAGCTGAACGGCGTTGACAAAAGCCTCGGCATCCTCGCCGAAGTCACCGACGGCACCGCCTCGTACGTGCTCCCGCTGCAGGACCTCACCGGCGGGGACCAGTTCGGCAAGGACGGGAAATACATCGACGCCTACGGTCTGTGGCTGGTATGCAACTCCTGAACGGTCTCTTTCATCCCTTCAAAATCGGCTCCGTCACCGTTGACCGACCGCTGATCATGGCGCCGTTGGACGGCTACACGAACGAGCCGTTCCGCCGGATCACACGCGAGCTCGGCTCGCCGCTGAGCATCACCGAGTTCATCAACGGCCTCGACGTCGTGCATGAGACGCCGAACCTCCCGGAACGCATCGCCTATCATGAGTCCGAACGCCCGCTGGTGTTCCAGCTTTTCGACGATGAACCGGAGCGGCTGATCGAATCCGCCTGCATTCTCGAAGAGCGCTGCCGGCCGGACATCTTCGACGTGAACATGGGCTGCTCCGCCCGCCAGGTCGCGAACCGCGGCGCGGGCGCGGGACTGCTGCGCCATCCGGAGAAGATCGAAGCCATCGTCTCGGGACTGACCGCCCGGGTTCATATCCCGGTGACGGTCAAGATCCGTCTCGGCTGGGATGAAAACTCCATCAATTATCTTGAAATCGGAAAAATCGCGCAGGACTGCGGCGCGCAAATGGTCACCCTGCACGCCCGCACCCGCGCGCAGCAGTACACCGGCCGGGCGGATTGGTCCGCCATCGCCGCGCTGAAGCAGTCATTGAACGTTCCCGTGGTCGGGAACGGCGACGTCGTCACCCTTGCCGACGCGGAACGCATGATGCGCGAGACCGGCTGCGACGCCGTCATGGTCGGCCGCGCCGCCATCCGCAATCCGTGGATCTTCGCGGGGTACGACTACGACGAAGTCCCGCGGGAGCTTTACATTGAGACCTGCCTGAAGCACCTGCAGTACAACAAGGAATTCGAGGGGGAGCAATGGGGCTGCGTGACCTTCCGCAAGTTCGCGAAGCGCTACCTCGAGCGCATGAACGTCAGCCGCGAGGATATGATCGAATTGATGACCTGCGAGGACCCGGACCGCTTCACGAACCTGTTCCGAAGTCTGCTGACAGGAGAGAATTCATGACCGACCGCGCCGTTCTTGAATCATTCAGCGAAGACGAATGGGAGCTGCTCTGCGACAACTGCGCGCTGTGCTGCCTTTACAAGCTTCAGGATGAGGACACCAACGAGACCTTCTACACGGAGGTCCTCTGCCAATACCTGAATAAAGACACCCGCCGCTGCGCCTGCTATTACGAGCGCTTTGACAAAATGCCGACCTGCATGAAGATCTCCGCCGAGAGCCTGCCGACAATGGCGGCGTGGCTGCCGAAGTCCTGCGCCTACCGCTGTCTGTATGAAGGCATTCAGCTGCCGGATTGGCATCCGCTTTTCAAGGATGACTCCCCCGAGGCGAAGGAGCTTCTTCGCAAGCTGGAACCGGTCTGCGTCCGTCCGAATACCTGCATTCCCTTCTCAACCGCCGAACGGGTCATTTTAAACAGCAGACAGCCGCGTTCCATGAAAAAACTGACGCGGCTGCTGATGAATCACGTGATTGAGGATATTGATCTGTAGTCTCAGGAGAGGTCCGGATCCGGCTGGATCGAGAACGTGTACTCCGGGTACTTCGCCTTCAGCTCTTCCTGCAGGGTGCTCAGCGCCTCCGCGCAGGAGATATCGAATTTGATCACGGTGTCGAAGCGGATATTCATCTTCTCCCGGTCCAAATAAAATCCATGCGCGCCGACGACCCAGTCGTGCGACTTCACAATTTCATAGATGCTGTCCCGCAGCTTCGCGGCCTCGTCATCATGCGTGTTGTATGAATAGACGCTGATGCCGGTCAGCAGCACGCCGGTCTTCTCATACACGCCCTGCATAATTTCGCGCGTCAGCGTATCAAGCTCCGCCACGGTCATGGTGTCCGGCAGCTCGATATGGACGGAGCCGATGGTCTTGTTCGGTCCGTAGCTGTGCAGCGTCAGGTCATACGCCCCGCGCACGCCGGGGAAGGTGCGGACGAGGGCTTTGATCTCATTCACCGCGTCCACATCCCAGCGGCGGCCGATGATGTCATTCGCGGTCTCCATCATCATTTCCACGCCGGACTTGATGATGATCAGCGAGATGACCGCGCCGACCCACGGTTCAAGGGAAACGCCGGTGAACTTGTAAATCAGCGCCGAGGCCAAAACCGAGGCAGAGAGGATGGCGTCGAAGCTCGCGTCCTTACCGGAAGCCTGCAGCGCGGCGGACTTCGCCTTCCTGCCCTGCGCCTGGGCGTAATTCCCGATGAAGAGCTTGACGGCGATACCGAGCGCGAGAATGACCAGCGACAGCGGACTGTAATCCGGGGCTTCGGGGTTGAAGATCTTCTTGACCGACTCGATCAATGAAGTGATGCCGGCGTACAGCACCAGCGCGGAGACGATCGCGGAGCTGATGTATTCAATGCGGCCGTAGCCGAGCGGGTGTTCCTTATTCGCGGCCTTGCCGGAGAGCTTCGTCCCGATAATGGTAATGAGGGACGACATCGCGTCCGATAAGTTGTTCACGGCGTCCATCGTCACCGCCACGGAACGCGACGCCGCGCCGATCGCGGCTTTCACCGCCGCCAGCAGAACGTTCGCGCCGATGCAGACAGCGCTCGCGCGGACGATTGTTTTTTCACGAATTACACTTTCATCTTCAGCCATAATAACCTGCCTTATTCAAGCCCTTTCGGGCGAAACAATTTTATAATATTGTTTATGAACATAGCTTATTTTATCTCAAGTCACGGATTTGGTCACGCAACTCGCGCGTCCGCGATCATGGAAGAACTCCGTCTGAAGGAGCCCGCCGTTCATCTGGACATTTTCAGCGGGACGCCGGAATGGCTCTTCAAAGACTCCCACATCACGAATTACACCTACCATCCCGGCGCGGTCGATGTCGGACTGGTGCAGAAATCCGCCATGGAGCATGACCTGCCGGCGACGGTCGTCACGGTCAATGAATACCTCGACTCCATCCCGGAACGCTCGGCGAAGTTAGCGGAGGAGCTGAAGGCGCTTGAAATCGACGCGGTCATCTGCGACATTTCCCCGCTCGGCATTGTCACCGGGAAGAAGGCCGGGCTGCCGGTGTTCCTGTTTGAGAATTTCACTTGGGATTGGATCTACGAGCTGTATGAGGAGCAGGAGCCGGGCTTCGTGCCGATCAACGCGCGGCTGCGGGAGATCTTCGCCCAAGCCGATTACCGCATGCAGTCCGAACCGCTCTGCGACCCGACCGAACATCGGGACGCCTACATTCCGCCCGTCAGCCGGCGTCCGCACACCACGCCGGAAGAGCTGCGCCGCATCCTCGATATCCCCGCGGATCACCGCCTGGGGATGATCTCCATGGGCGGCATTCCGGAAAATCTGGATACCGCCGCCGCGAGCGCGGTTCCCGAGAACGTGACGCTGCTGCTGCCCGGGACATTCGAGAAGATCTCGCGCCGCGGGAACAAGATCCTCCTGCCGCACCACTCCGGCATCTATCATCCGGACATGGTCAACGCGACGGACTTCCTCATCGGCAAGGCGGGCTATTCCACCATCGGCGAAGTCTGCGCGTCCGGCGCGGCGTACGGCTTCATCAGCCGCGAGAACTTCCGCGAATCGGATGTCACGGCCGCCTTCCTGCGCAGGCGAAAAAATACGCTCGAGATCGACAGAGAGCGATTCGAGCGTTTCACGTTGGATGAAGAGATCGGCAAACTGCTGGAACTCGGCAAGCGCGATCCGCTGCCGGTCAACGGCCGGGAGATTGCCGCGGATTTTATTCTTCGAACGATCCGAGCGGCATGATCGTCTGCGGCTCGTAGGACATGATCTCCGCTTGATTTTGACCGCGTGTCAATTCGGAAAGCTCGTGCTGAAATGGCTCGAGCTTTTCTTCTATGAAGCGGGCCGTGATCGTCACATCCGCGCCGAAGTCCTCGTCAAGCGTCTGCGCGCGGTACTTCTTCAGCAGCAGGCGGACGCGTTCGAAATAGGTGTATTCCACCGCCATCATCACCGTATAGGTCGGGATCTTTTCCGCCCGCGGCAGGATCTCGAGCACCGCTTTGCCGGCGTCTCCGTACGCGCGGACGAGGCCGCCGATGCCGAGCTTCGTGCCGCCGAAGTAGCGGGTGACGACGACGCAGATGTCGCCGAGGCCGCTGCCCTGCACGACCGCGAGCAGCGGACGCCCCGCCGAGCCGGACGGCTCCCCGTCATCCGTGCAGTACGCCGAGACGGAGTTGCCGTAGCCGATCACGTACGCGGGGACGTGGTGCGTGGCGTCGGGGAAGCGTTCCTTGACGCTGTTGATGAAGGCCCGCGCCTCGTCATTCGAGAATACCGGCGCGGCGGAAGCGATGAAGCGGGAGTTCACGACGGTGATTTCCGTCTCCGTGAACTTTTCCGGGATCGGATAGCGCATTTCAGCTCTTCCGCTCCGCCATCAGCAGCTGCCATTGGCCGGTCCACGGCGTACCGAGACGGTGATTCTCGGATACCTTGACCGACTGCAGGGCTTGCATGACCTGAACCATCAGCGGGATGAGCTCGCCGTAATTTTCCTCATACACCAGCGGGCGCATCTTGTCCGCGATGATCTTCGTCCACTGCCATTCCTGACGGAAGCGGTCCGCCTTGACCCAATAGCCGCGGTCTTCCCAGGCAGCCACGGAGGCGTCAATCGTTTCATAAATGGCGTCCAGTGAACGCAGCACACAGGCGATCAGGTCGCGCGAAAGGTCGCTGACTTCCTGCTGGCGGAGCAGCTCGCGGACGGAGATGACGACCACCTTCGTCAGGCGGGTGCGGTCCTTACCGGCGCTTTCCGAATTTACGATTCGGCTCATGCATTTTCCTCAGTCACGGGCAGCGCGCCGGGGACATGATCCTTGAGGAAGCCGCGGACGTCGGCTTCGTAAGCTTCGGGATTGTTCGGCAGCGAACGCGCGTGCGGGGTGTCGGGATAGAGATGCAGTTCGGAATAGCCCTTGTTCTTCTCGTGCATCAGGATGCTGTGATGATGATCCGTCATGTAGTCGGCGGTGCCGTGCATGAAGGCGATCGGGATGATGTTGTCCTCAAGCGCCTTGTACGGGAAAATGTTCAGCGGGGAGTAATGATAGAACCAGCGGCAGAAGAGATCCGCGCCCTTCATCATAAGCATCGGCAGGTGGTAGCGGACCATACGGATGCGGCACATTTCTCTGAAATCGCCGTAGCCGCAGTCCGAAACCAGGAACTTCACATTCGGCTTCTCGGCCAGCGCCAGAACGGACAGGGACGCGCCGAGGGATTCGCCGTGCAGTCCGAGGAAGACATCGGAGCCGTAACGTTCGTAAACCGCGTCGATCACCGCCAGCAGGTCCTTGGATTCGCGGACGCCCATGGTGGTGTAGGTCTTCTTGTTGACGCCGTGGCCGCGGTCATCATAGACAACGGCGCTGTAACCGAATTTACGGAAAAGCTGCACGTACTTGACGCTGTTGTAGCGGTTCACGCCCCAGCCGTGGGAGATGATGACGATGCGCTTCGGGTCGCCGCATTTGACAAGCTCGGCGCTCAGTTCATAGCCGTCATAAGAACGAACGGTGAACGGCTCCTTCTCCAGCTCGTCGTAATCGCCGTACATATTCTGCTCTTTGGCTTCCTTGATGGACTCTTCATAGCTCGTCTTCTTCGGGACGGAAGTATACACCGCCAGGAACAGCCAGATCAAGATCATGAGTACGACAACAACAATCAATACAATCAAAAGCACATGCAGCACTGAAGCCATAATATCCTCCAATTCTATACATATACATTATACAACCATTCACCCCGCCCGCCAATAATCCCCGCTTTTCATCAATTCGGGGTATAATTCAGTACCTGTCAGAGGCATATATGGAAAGAATCACCGAAAAAATCGGAGACAATCTGCGCGGCATGACCGCCATACAGATCATCGTAGTCTTCTTCGCGACAATTATCCTGATCGGAGCCGCTCTTTTGACGCTGCCGATCGCTTCACGCGCGCCCGGTTCCGAGGGCTTTTTCACCGCGCTTTTCACTTCCGTGTCGGCAATCAGCGGCACCGGCTTCACATTGGGCGATATTTGGGAAATGTGGAGTCCCTTCGGTCAGATCGTAATTCTGATTTTGATTGAAATCGGCGGGCTCGGATACATGTCCATGATGTTTGTTTTCCTGCTTCTTTCGAAGAGAAAGATTTCCATGAAGCAGCGCATGGTGTTGGCCCAGACGATCGGATGCGAAGACATCGGCGGCATTGTCCGCGTAGAGCGCTGGGCATTCGGGAACGCGATCCTCGTTCAGGCTGTCGGCGCGCTCTTGGTAATGCTCGCGATGCTGCCGCGCTACGGCTTCCGGTATGCCCTGTATATGGGGATCGTAAATTCCGTCTCCGCCTTTTGCAACTGCGGCCTTGACTTCATGGGCTTTTCCGGGGCGAATGTTGGTTTATCCAATCACCTGACAGATCCATGGACCCTGATCCCGCTCATGCTTCTCACCCTTTACGGAAGCATCGGCTTCATGGTCCTTTATCAAATCTTTCACGAACACGGCTTCAGCCGTCTGAATGTTTACGCGAAGCTTGTGCTGATCACGACCGCGCTGCTCTTCGTCTTCGGGACGGTCTCTTACGCTGTCTTCGAATGGGACAACCCGCAGACGATAGCGAATCTCAACCCGATGCAAAAAATCCTGTTCGCGATGTTCCAGTCCGTCAATAACCATAATACGGGCTTCTATATCATCGATCACGGCCTGATGACGGAAGAGAGCAAAGCGCTGTCCTGTTTTCTGATGTTTGTGGGCGGCTCCGCGGGCTCAACCTCGGGCGGCATTAAAACCGTCACCTTCGCGATTCTTGTGCTCTACGCCTGGAACCGTATCCGCGCGAAGCGCACCATCACCATCTACAATCGAAGCATCACCGATCATCAGGTGCTCGACGCCATGACCATTGCCGGCCTGATGGGCGGCCTTGTTCTGATCGTGGCGGTAATTGTCTCCGCGAATTCCAATATCAATATCGGCGCCTCGATCTTCACCTGCATATCCGCTATCGCTACCTGCGGCCTGTCAATCCCTGTAATCGCGGAACTCGGCCGGCTCTCTCAAATTCTGCTGGTAATTCTCATGTTCTTCGGCAGAGTCGGCGTCCTTTCCATCAGCTTGAGCTTCATCTTCTCGAACCCGGCTGAAGAACGCATCCAGCGCGCGGAAAGTAAATTGATCATCGGTTAAAATCGAGAAAAGGAATGTAATTATGAAATCATTTGTAGTGATCGGTTTGGGCCGATTCGGCACTCAAATCGCGAAAAAACTGTATGAGATGGATCAGGAGGTCTTGGTCCTTGACATCAACCAGGAAAAGGTTCAGCAGATCGCCGACAGCGTCACGCAGGCCGTCACCGGCGACGCGCAGGATAAAGAAGTGCTGTACGCGCTCGGCGTCCGCAACTGCGACTGCGCCATCGTCGCCATTGGCAGCAATATGGAGTCCTCCGTCACCGCCACGATGAACCTGAAGGAGCTCGAAGTCCCGTACATCATCGGCAAGGCGCACAACTACACCCACAAGCGTATTCTTGAGAAGCTCGGCGCGGACCGCGTTGTCATCCCGGAACAGGAAATGGCCGACCGCCTTGCCCGCAAACTGGTCGAGCCGGACATTCTGGACTACATCGAAATCTCCGACAGCATCAAGCTCGTCGAGCAGCAGGCCCCCGCGAGCTGGTTCAATAAAAGCATCCGCGACCTCAGCATCCGCGCGAAGATGGGCATCAATGTCATCGCGGTCAAGAACGGCATTGATATCACCGTCGCCCCGGGCGCGGATTACGTGATCCGCGAGGGCGACATCATCGTCATCATCGGCAATCAGGACGCTTTGGACAAGCTGCAGAAGAAGTGATCCGCCGCTCCCCCGTCATTTAACGATATAATAGCGGAAGGAGAAACATTATGGCGAATACCTGGCAGCCGAATGCCGGCGATGATTATTACGATCTCAATCAAATTACCAAGCGTCTGGAATGGCTTGACGCGGAACGCCGCAAGGACAAGGACGCGCTGTACCTGCTTCAGGAACAGCTCACCCAGCTCCAAAACGACAACCTCGTTCTGAAGCAGAGCGTCAAGGAACTCCAGACCGAGCTCGGCACTTACGCGAGCGTCTTCGCGCGTCTCGACAACGCGGACGCCGCCATCGCGCAGGCCCGCAGCGAGCTCAGCAACAAAATTGATGAATACAACAAGGCCCACGCCACCCGCGAGGCCGAAATTGACGGCAACCGCCAGTCCGCGCAGGAATCCCTGAGCCGCGCGATCCTCGACCTGCGCAAGCAGGTGGACCCGATCCCCGACCTCAAGAAGGCGGTTCAGGCACGCATCGACGATATCTTCACCATCAACCGCAACGTGGAAGAGCTCAGCCACAAAATCGACAAAGTCGCCCTCGAACGCGACGACTTCCTCCGCTTCCAGAAGACGAACGAGGAGAGCCGCAAGACGGACTCCAAGCGCCTCGGCGATATGCAGACGGAGTTGAACGCCTACCGCAAGCGCAATGAGGAAATGCGGACGAAGGTCGACCTCTCTTCCGAATCCCTCAAACGCATGGAGACCCGCGTCACCGAGCTGACGAGCGGCGAAAACGACCGCAAGCAGCAGTGGGTCGCCTTCCAGGAAAAGGTCAACGTCGCCGACGTCAACCGCGAAAAGGAATGGCAGGAGTGGAAAGATACCTTCGCCGAAGTCGTGGAACGTTCCTCCGCGCTCGAGGCGCAGATCCAGTCCCTCGACGCCACGAAGCGCTCCATCAAGCGTTCACAGGACAGCCTGGATGAAGCCGCGGCGCGCTTCGACCGCCGCACGAACGAGCTCACCGAAATGCAGCGCCTGACGGAGGAGAAATTCCATCAGGAATGGGCGAATTTCAAATCCGAAGATCAAAAGCGCTGGATGAACTACTCCCTCGGCCAAGACGAGCTCCAGTCCGAATACAAGCGCGACATCGAAGTCCTCACCGAGCGCATGAACAAACTCGAGGACACCGCGGTCTCCACTTCCGACGAAACCGCCCAGCAGAACGAGATCCGCACCGGCCAACTCCAAGAGCTCTACGCCCTCCTCCGCAGCTGGCTCGAGAAAAACAACTAACCGCACCCGCCCACCCGAAGCGGCGCTTAAGCCTTCCCCTATGAGGGGAAGGGGGACCGCTTGCGGTGGATGAGGT
>CAVCBG010000019.1:0-12399 GCA_963600285.1 Anaerovoracaceae bacterium | reverse complement strand
ACAGTCTGCTGCCGCATCCGCAGCCGATGAATGTTCATCAGCGCGTTGAGCGGGCTTTCTACCTCGGGCTTGATATGCTCGGCGTCAAAGCGAAATACGCCCGCGGCGCCCGCATCTTCTGATTCATGCTATAATGAAAAGAAAGTAGGAGGAAAATATGAGACACAATTTTGAAGATTACGAAGATGACGACTTCGAAGATGGTGAAGATTTCGCGCAGTGGGATGACGATCTGGATGAAGACCTCTCCCATGTGGAAGTGAATGAGGCCGAAGGGCTTCAGGTCATTACCACTTACGGCGTTGACGGCGAAGTTGTTGACGCGGCCGTGGTCTCCCAGGAAGACATTGACAACAGCGACGGCTTTGAATGCCCGCTGAACAGCTGCATCGATCACACCCTGCTGAAGGCTGACGCCTCCGTTGAGCAGATCATCCAGCTCTGCAGCGAAGCCCGCGAATACAAGTTCGCCTCCGTCTGCGTCAACTCCTGCTGGGTCCGCCTCTGCGCGGAGCAGCTGCGCGGTTCCGGCGTGGCGGTCTGCACGGTCGTCGGCTTCCCTCTCGGGGCGATGATCCCCGAAGCGAAGGCTTTCGAAGCCGAAGCCGCCGTTGAGAACGGCGCCACCGAAGTTGACATGGTCATCAATATCGGCGCCCTGAAGTCCAAGGATTACCGCATGGTTGCCAAGGACATCAACGACGTCGCGAAGGCTGTCCATGACCGCGGCGCGCTGCTCAAGGTCATCATTGAGACCTGCCTGCTCACCCAGGAAGAGAAAGTCATCGCCTGCCTGCTCGCCAAGAACGCCGGCGCGGACTATGTCAAGACTTCCACCGGTTTCTCCACTGCCGGCGCGACGGTTGAGGATGTCGCTCTGATGCGCAAGGTCGTCGGCGATGAGCTCGGCGTCAAGGCCGCGGGCGGGATTCGCGACCGCGAAACCGCCGAGAAGATGATCGAAGCGGGTGCCGACCGCATCGGCGCTTCCGCGGGCATCAAGATCTGCTCCGAAAAGTAAAAACTTATGTGTTCGAGATTCGCGCTGACGGTCAAACCGTCCGAACTGCAGCTCGCGTTCGACCTCGATTTTGTACCGCCGGCGCTGAATCCGACCGAAAACTATTTCCCCGGTAAAGGGATCCCGGCTGTCGTCAACGCGAACGAACGGGTCGTGGAGATCCTTTACTGGGGTCTTATTCCCCCTTGGGCCAAAGACATCTCCATCGCCAAGCACACGTTCAACGCGCGCTGTGAAACGCTGCTTGAAAAGCCGGCGTTCAAAGAGGCGTTCATCCGCCGGCGCTGCCTCATTCCCGCGACGGCTTATTATGAATGGCGGACGGCGAACGACCGCAAGATCCAATATAAATTCTCATTGAAATACACAAAAGTCTTCATGCTCGCGGGCATCTGGGAGTACTGGGTCGATGTCAACGGCAACGAAGTCTATTCCGCGAGCGTTGTGACCTGTCCGCCGGGCGAGGGACTTGAGGTATACCACAACCGCATGCCGGTCGTCTTCGACCGCGACAACTGCTGGCAGTGGATGGAAGACCGCCCCGTCGCGGAGCTGAATCAAATGATGCAGCCGGTCGACGCGGAATGCTTCGACATCGAGCGGATCACGCCCATCCAGCCGACTTTATTCGGCTGATTTTCCTAACTTTTCCAAACGGTTTGAATAGAAATCTTGATAAGCGCTGTCGACGCTGATGGCTTCATTGGCGAGCTCCAGCGCCTTTTCCGTATTCCCGGCGCGGTACAGTCCCTCAATGAACGGCCACCATTCGAAAGGCGAATTCGCGCGGCTGTCGCTCGGGGTGAACCCCGCGGCGAGCGCTTCTTCGGCAATGGCGGCGAGGTCTTCCCATTGCTCTTTCTGGCGCAGCAGGGAAGCTTTTTGATAATACCAACACCAGTTCTTCGTCTCCGTTCCGAACACGGTCGCGTTCGGCGTCAGCTCCGCGTCGGTATTGACACGGCTGAGGTCGGTGTTCGCGATCCAGCCCTTTTGCAGCTCGCTGACATGCGGGTTGTCGGTATCTTCCGGAGAGAAGACCCAGACGCAGTTCGCGAAGTGGTTGTCGTGGTCGATATAGATGTAATCCGTCGGCGGCTGATTCATGCGCCACATGCGCTTCTGCACGTGGAAACCGCCGTGCTCGCTGTATTCACGTGTGTCGTAGCTGAAGATCCAGATCGGCACGTCGGCGCCTTCCTCGATCTCGTTCGGGTAAAGCACATTGACCGCGGAGGCCGTCGAGAAATTCCCCTGCTCCGGGAAGATGATCGTGTCGTCCACGATGGCGGTGCCGTCCTCAATGCCGGGGATGCGCTCCGCGAGCTGCTGATAGAAATCGTTCTGTTCCTCGGTGAGGTCAACCGCCTCCATGTTCGCCGTGAGCAATCCATACGTGAAGAGGAAGACGACGAACGCCGTGCCGACGCCGAGCTTCGCGCGTTCTTTGAAGAGGAAGCAGAGCACCGCCGAAAGGATCAGGCAGAACCACGGCAGCGCCGCCATGAAGCAGCGGTCCGCGTGCGGCATGTCATCCGAGAGCAGGTAGGTCTCGTTGATGACCCAGAACGGAGCGATGCCGAGCATGACGCCGAAGATGCCGAGCAGGATGAGGCGGAATGTATGCCGCTTTTCCTCATCAACCGAGCCGCCGCGCTTGATCCCGAAATAAACCGCCAGCGCGAAGATCAACGCGATACCAAGGCAGAGGATCGAGCGGGCGGTCGTGATACGCAAGAGGTCGAAGTCGAAGAGCTTCGAGATGAATCCGGTAAAGGGATAAAGCGTATCCGCGGCGGCGTTGCGGATCAGCGTGCGGATGGCGGAGAGGGGATTCGCTTTCAACGAATTCAGCAGCTCCGGTTCATCCGCGGAGTAGGCCGGGAAGAAGGCGGAGATATTCAACCGGACGAAGCAGTACGCGATGAGCAGGGCGAAGTGGGCAGCCCAATACTTGAGCGTTTTAGCAAAGCGTTTCGCGGGCGCAATTCGCGAGAATACGATCCAGAGCAGCGGGAGCTTCAGCAGTTCCTGCGGGACGAAGTATTCCGTGATGGTGAGATGCATTGCCATCGCGAGCAGCGAGAGAACGGAGAGCAGGACCTTTCGGAGATTATTCTCCGATAACGCGGCGCGGAGAAGCAGATAAATTGAGAGCAGGAAGAGGGCGAGGTCCGTGTAATGCTGCGAGTAGGCGATGGAAATGAACTGCTGCGAGAAGAGCGGACAGACCGCCGTCAGCAGCGCGGCGATGAAGTTCATACGCGGCTTGGCGGGGAAGCAGGCTTTCAGAATGCCGTAGAAAAGAATGACGGAGCAGTACTTCAAGCCCAGCGTCAGCAGATGCCAGCGCAGCGGCGAATCTCCGCAGAGGGGGAAGAAGAGAATGTCCGTCCACGCGGAACCGGGGCGGTCGTAGGAGAAGTATTCCCAGAACGCTCCGTCCCCGTATTTCGTGTGCAGGAAGAGCTGACACCAGTCATCCCAATAAAATCCCTGCCGCCCGATAAAAATGACGACCGGCAGCAGGCAGGCGAGGAGGAGCAGGAAGAGCGGATTCGTGAAGAGTCTTTTGAGCGCGTTTTTCATAATACAGATTTCATTATAAAGGATAATCAGTGAAATGAACAATTTCCCCGACGATCGGGCTTTTTCAACTATAATAGATATGTTTTGGAAAATTAACCAATAACATTATCGATATATATACGGGTGAGAAACGTGCAGCCGAAAGAAATTGAATCATTACTGGATACATTTTTATTGAAAGTACAGAAGCCGGGGCGCTATGTCGGCGGTGAATATAATGCCGTCGTGAAAGACCCGGACGCCGTTGAGACGCGGATCGCGCTGGCGTTCCCGGATATCTACGACCTCGGCGTCCCGAACCTCGGGCTGGCCATCTTCTACGACATGCTGAACAAGCGGGATGACCTCTGGGCGGAGCGGACCTATCTGCCGTGGGAAGATATGGAAGCCGAAATGCGCGCGCGGGATATTCCTCTTTACACCTTGGAGAGCAAGACCCCGATCGACCAAATGGACATCCTCGGCGTGACGATCCCGTACGAGAGCCTGTACACGAATGTCCTGACGATGCTCGACCTTTCGCATATGCCTGTCTTCGCCGCGGAACGTGACGAACGTTATCCGCTGGTCGTGGCGGGCGGACATTCGACCTTCAACCCGGAGCCGATGGCGCCTTTCATTGATATTTTCGTCATCGGTGAGGGCGAGGAGCTCTTCCCGGAGATCATCAACTGCTATCAGGCATGGAAGAAGAGCGGGGAGAAGAAGCTCCGTCTGCTTGAACAGCTGTCTCAGTTAGAAGGCGTTTACGTGCCTTCCTTCTACGAACCGCGTTACAACGAGGACGGAACGGTCGCCGAGATCAAGCCGATCCACGAGGGCGCGAAGCCCCGCATTAAAAAACGCATTGTGCCGGTCCTGCCCGAACCGCCGGAACGATTCATCGTTCCGTCCGTGGATGTCGTACAGAACCGCGTCGCGGTTGAAGTCATGCGCGGATGCAGCCGCGGCTGCCGATTCTGCCAGGCGAGTTTCATCACCCGCCCGGTCCGCGAACGCCCGGTCGAGATGGTGGAGAAGTCCCTCGCGAAAGCCTTGGACGACACCGGTTACGAGGAAGCGGCGCTGCTGTCCCTTTCCTCCTCCGATTACCGTCCGATTCGACAGCTGGTGACGGACCTGCATGATACCTATCAGAAGCGCAAGCTGAACATCGCCCTGCCGTCCCTGCGAATTGACACGGTCTCGGTTGACATTCTTGAACAGCTCCGCGGATCGCGCGCGGGCGGGTTTACCCTTGCTCCGGAAGCCGCGTCCGAGCGGAACAAGCGCCTCATCAATAAATACATCACCGAAGAGCAGCTGCTGAACACCGCGGAAGTCATTTACAGCCGCGGCTGGCAGACGATCAAGCTTTACTTCATGATCGGGCTCCCGAACGAAACCATGGACGACGTCCAAGCGATTGCCGACCTCGCGTTGAAAGTCATCAAGATCGGTCGTCATTATCAAGGCAAGCGCTCCCAGCTGAACCTCGGCATCGCGACCTTCATCCCGAAGCCGCACACGCCGTTCCAGTGGGCGCAGCTGGACGATCCCGAAACGGTTGCCGAGAAACAGGCGCTGCTCAAGAAGGCATTGCGGACGCCGGGCATCAAGATCAATTGGTCCGAGCCCGACTCAACCATGTTCGAGGCTTGGAGCACGCGCGGCGACCGACGCCTTTCGAAGGTCATCTACCGGGCTTGGCAGCTCGGCGCGAAGCTTGACGCCTGGGCCGATCATTACCGCAAAGACGCCTGGATGCAGGCGTTCGAAGAGAACGGACTGAGCCCGGAGTTCTATGTCCATCGCAAGCGCGAGGCCGACGAAGTCTTCCCGTGGGATGTGATTGACCCCGGTGTGTCGAAGAAAATCCTCCGCAAAGAATACGAGAACGGTCTGGAAGGCGTCCTGCGCCCGGACTGCCGCCAAGGCTGCTTCGGCTGCGGCATTGTGCAGGCCTTCCACGACATTCAGCCGGAAGAAGAATCCGTCAAATGGTTCTGCCCGCTGCCGGAGAAAGGATAACCCCATGGAAAGACTCCGCGTTACATTTTCGAAAACCGGCGCGCTCCGTTACACGAGCCACCTTGACCTGCAGATGGTATGGACCCGCGCGCTGCTGCGCGCCAAAATGCCGCTCGCGTATACGCAGGGCTTCCACCAGGTGCCGAAGGTCGGCTATTCCTGGCCGCTGCCTTTGGGATGGGGAACGGAAGGCGAGCTGATTGATATCTGGCTCGACGGTGAGGAACCCGTTGACGCCGATAAGTTCATTGAGGACGTCAACAATGCCTCCCCCGCCGGCTTGACTGTTTTGGCCGTCGAGAAGATCCCCTACAGCGATCCCGCGCTGACGAACGTGATCCAAAGCGCGGAATACATCATGACCTTCCCTGCCGAGGTGAGCGAAGCCGAGCTGCAGTCCAAGATGGATACCCTATACGCTCAGGAACAGATCCTCCGCGAACGCCGCGGCAAGACCTATGATCTGAAAGCATTGACCGAATCGTGGCGCTGTTTCACGAACGCCGACGGACGGGCTTGCATTGAGACGCGGATGGCCGCGCGGAACGCCGCGATGGGCCGCCCGGATGAGCTCGCCGACGCCCTCGGTTACGATCCGTTTTCCGTGGACTACCTTCGCACGAAATACATCCTGTGATTTGTCATATCGGCGTGTAAAAGCGTGGTAAAATAATTACTTGTATGCGCCTATAGTGAAGTGGATATCACATTACCCCCCGGAGGTAAGAGCCTGAGTTCGAGTCTCAGTAGGCGCGCTTTTTGGGGGAGTGCTGGAACTGGCAGACAGGCATGACTTAGGATCATGTGCCGCGAGGCGTGAGGGTTCGAGCCCCTCCTTCCCTACATGTTTAGGGAAAACCGATAAGAAAATTATTTATATATAAGAGGAACCTACCTTGAATATCGAAACCCAGAATCTCGAAAACCATGAAGTAAAAATCAATGTCGCCCTCGACAATGAAGAATTTGCGCCCTATATGGCTAAGGCCGCGAAGAAGATCGCCGGTTCTCAGCGCATCCCGGGTTTCCGCCCCGGTAAGGCTCCCGCGAATGTCATCCGCAACATGTTCGGCGAAATGGCCGTTGCCCAGGAAGCTTTTGACATTTTCATGGAAGAAAAATACGCTTCTATTCTGAACGAAGCCAATGTTGAACCCGGTGCCATGGGCCGTCTTGACAATGTCGAGACCGTCAACCCGCCGAAGTTCTCCATCATCGTCCCGCTGAAGGCTGTTGTCGACCTCGCCGATTACCGCGAAGTCCGCGAAGACTATGTTGAAGAAGCTGTCACCGACGAAGAAGTTGAAGAAGCTCTGAAGCAGATCAAAGAGCCGTATGCCTCCCAGGAACCTGTTGAAGACGGTGAAGTTGAAGACAGCGAGCTGGTCTATGTCATGATCAAGGGCGAGCTTGATACCCCGCTTGAAGAAGGCGGCTCCACCGAGATCGTGAAGGAAATGCCCTATCAGTTCCTTGTCGGCGCCGATAAGGATCCGGATTCCGCTTGGCCTTATCCCGAATTCACCAACGTTCTGATCGGCCACAAGGTCGGCGACGTTGTCACTTCCTCCTACACTTATCCGGAAAACACCGCGATGAGCGCCCTGCGCGGCAAGACTGCCACTTACACCACCACCGTCCAGTCCATCAAGAAGATGGTCCTGCCGGAAAACGATGACGACTTCGCCAAGAACTTCGGCAAAGAAACCTTCGCCGACCTCCTCGAGGAACTGAAGAAGAACCTCGCCGAAGGCAAGAAGCACGCCGAAGAGAACAAATACATCGACGCTGTTCTGAAGAAGATCACCGACGGCTCCCACATTGAATATTCCAACGCCGAGCTGCAGGATGAGATCAACAGCAAGGTCAACGAGATCAAGGAAAGCCTCCAGCAGCGCGGTATCGGTTTCGATGCTTGGCTGAAGATGAAGAAGACCGACGAAGCCTCCTTCATTGAAAACGAAGTCAAGGGCGAAGCCATTGAATCCCTGAAGCGCCGCCTGGTCCTGAGCGAATTCGCCGCCAAGGAAAAGATCCACGTCAGCTACGAAAAGTATCAGGAAAAGGCGAAGGAAATGATGGATTACTACGGCGCCCAGCTCAAGAACATCAAGAACAGCAAGCAGCGCCAGCAGATGATCAGCAACATCAGCGAGAACGCTCTGAATGAAGCTTATCTCTCCGATGTCTTCGGCAGAATGATCTCCATCGCGAAGGGTGAGAACCCGGCGATCGAAGAAGAAGATCCCTCCGAAGCGAACGCCAAAGCCGCCGCTGAAGCCGGTGAAGAAGCCGAAGAAAACAAATAATCCGAGTATGAAAGAGGGGGCGCCGAAAACGCCCTCTTTTTTTGTCACAGCGTTCGGCTTGAAAATTTATGATTTTCTTACGAAAAACGCGCGCCCTTCATGATATTATTAAGAAAGCATTGAAACGAGAAAGGAAACAGCTAAAACCATGATGAACCCTATGAATACGTTAGTTCCCACTGTCATCGAAGGCAGCGGCGGTATGGAAAGAGCTTATGACATTTATTCCCTTCTTCTGAAGGAGCGCATCGTTTTCGTCGGTTCGCAGATCGACTCCAATGTCGCGAACGTGATCATCGCCCAGCTGCTCTACCTGAGCCGCGAGGATCCGGAACGCGATATCCAGATGTATATCCAGTCCCCCGGCGGTTCCGTCTACGCGGGCCTCGCGATCTATGACACCATGCAGATGATCCCGAACCGCATCAACACCGTCGCCTGCGGCTTTACCGCGTCTTTCGGTACGGTCCTGCTGACCGCGGGCACCAAGGGCCATCGCTTCGCTCTGCCGAACGCGACCATCCATATGCATCAGCCGCTCGGCGGCGCCGAAGGCCAGGCTTCCGATATCGAGATTCAGGCGAAGGAAATCCTGAGACTGAAGAAGGCCCTGACCGGCATTCTCGCGAAGCATACCGGCCAGCCGTATGAAGAAGTCCTCGCCGACTGCGACCGTGATAAGTACTTCAACGCGCAGGACGCCGTGGCTTACGGCTTGATTGATAAGGTCCTCGAACCCGGAAAGCAAGTGGCGTAATGGATAAAGCGGAGCTGAAACAGATCAAGGCGCTCTTCCTTGACATGGACGGCGTGCTGTGGTCGGGGAAAGAGGAGATCGGCGACCTTGAGCAGATCTTCAATGATATCGACGCGCTCGGGCTGATCCCTGTTTTCGGGACCAACAACGCCACCCGCACCCCGGAAGAGTACTGCGAACGTCTCGCCGGCTACGGCGTGCATGTCAAGCCGGAGCAGTTCTTCACCTCCGGGATCGCCACGGTCAAGCAGCTTCGCGAAGACTTCCCGAACGGACCGAAGGTGCACGTCTTCGGCTCCGACTCTTTGAGAAAACTGCTGCGGGAGAACGGCATTGCCGTCGTTGATGAAGAACAGGCGGACGCCGTGCTCTGCAGTCTTGACAAAGAGATGACTTACGAAAAAGTCGCCAAGGCCATGACTCAGGTCATGAACGGCGCGAAGTTCTACGCCACCAACGCCGACGCGACCCTTGCCACCGAAAACGGCTGGCGTCCGGGCGGCGGCGTGATCGTGAACACCGTCCAGACTTGCACCGGCGTGAAGCCCTTCATCATCGGCAAGCCGAATACGGTCATGATTGACATGGCCTGCAAGCATTACGGCCTGAAGCCGAATGAGATCATGGCAGTCGGCGACCGTCATGAGACGGACATCATGGGCGGATACAATTACGGCGCGAAGACCGCGCTGGTCATGACCGGATATGAAACTCCGGAGACGCTGCCGTCCCTTGATCCGCGTCCCGACTTGATCTGCAAGGACCTGACCGAAGTCATCTCACAATTCAAGTATTGAATTACGCTTGAATAATTTAGCAGGGATAAACCCGAAAAACGGGTTATCCCTGCTGTTTAATGAACGGAAACATTATGAAACCATTGATAACGGATTTAAACCTAAGTGAATTGACAGAAGCGATGAAAGATATGGGGCAGCCGGCTTACCGCGCCAAGCAGATTTGGCAGCTGGTGTATAAGCAGTTCGCGCCCACGATCAATGATTTCACGACGCTTCCGAAAGATTTGCGCGAGAAACTCTCAGAAAAGTACAGTTTCAGCCCGCTGACTGTGGTGAAAGACCTGAAGTCGACCGATGAACAGACGAACAAACTTCTCTTCGGCCTTCAGGACGGACGGATGATCGAATCCGTCTTGATGCGCTACGAGAAGCGGCAGACCATCTGCATTTCAACCCAGGTCGGCTGCCCGATGAACTGCGCCTTCTGCGCGACCGGGCAGATGGGCTTCCTGCGGAATCTCTCCGCCGGTGAGATCGTTGCGCAGGTGCTTTACTTCGCGCGGATGCTGAAAGACGAAGGCTTGGCGTTGACGAATATCGTCGTCATGGGCATGGGGGAGCCGTTCCATAACTACGAGGCCGTCATGAAAGCCATCGACATCATCAACGATCCCGACGGCATGCAGTTCGGTGAACGCCGCGTGACCGTCTCGACCGTCGGCATTATCCCGCGCATCGAGCAGTTCGCGAATCAGCATCGTCAGGTCAACCTGGCGGTCTCCCTTCACGCGCCGAGCAACACGATCCGCAATCAGATCATGCCCGCGAATAAGAAATACCCGATCGACGAACTGATTGAGGCCTGCAAGTATTACACAAACACCACGCATCGGCGCATCACATTCGAGTACGCGCTTATCAACGGACTGAATGATTCGGCTGAAAATGCATTACAATTAAGCCGCAGGTTAAAAGGCATGCTGTGCCACGTCAACCTGATTCCTTTGAACAGTACGAAAAAATATGACGGCAGCGGCTCGTCTTACGACCGCGTCAAGAGCTTCAAAATGGTCCTCGACCGCGCGGGCATTCCCTGCTCCGTGCGTTTGAAGCGCGGCATTGACATCGGCGCGGGCTGCGGCCAGCTGCTGTCCGAAGAAACGAAATAGGAGAGAACAATGGCAGATTTCTTTTCAAAATGGCTGAAAGGCCTGAATAAGACCAAGAAACAGACTTTCAGTCGGATCGCCTCGATTTTAGGAACGAATGAAATCACGAACGAGACTTGGGATGACCTCGAAGAGGTGATGCTCCAGTCCGACTGCGGTGTGGAAACGACCGAAAGCCTGATCAAAGATCTGAAAAATTTCGCCGCCAGCGAAGGCCTTCAGCGGGCCGACCAGCTGAGCATCGCGCTGCATGATGAATTGACCGTCCGCCTGAAGTGGCCGGATGACCCGATGGAAACCATCAACACCGCGAAGCCCTTCATCATCCTCATGGTCGGCGTCAACGGTTCGGGGAAGACCACGACCGCCGCGAAGCTTGCCAAGCAGTATAAAGACGCCGGCAAGAAAGTCATGCTCGCCGCTGCCGATACCTTCCGCGCGGCTGCCATTGACCAGCTCCAGGAATGGGGTAACCGCCTGAATGTCCCGGTCGTCGCCGGTGTTGAAGGCGGCGACTCCGCTGCCGTCGCGTATGACGCCGCCGCGTCCGCTGTGGCGAAGGGCATGGACGTCCTCATCATTGACACCGCCGGCCGTCTGCAGTCCCGTTACAACCTGATGGAAGAGCTGAAGAAGGTCCACCGCGTCATCGGCAAAGCCTGCCCGGGCGGCCCGCACGCGGTGTGGATCGTTCTCGACGCGACCACCGGTCAGAACGCGATGTCCCAGGCGAAGGCCTTCAAGGAAGCCGTTCACGTCGACGGCGTGATCCTTTCCAAGCTCGATACCTCCGCGAAAGGCGGCATGGCCTTCTCCATCGCGGATCAGCTCGGCCTCCCGATCATCTACGCCGGTTTGGGTGAGAAGCCCGAAGACCTCATCGTCTTCGACCCGGCGAACTTTGTCAAGAGCGTTCTGGACGATTAACCCAACAAAAAGGAAAACCAATGCAGGATTTAGTCGATCGTTTAACCACAGCCAATAAAAAGATTGATGAGTTAGTCGCTCATGTTGATTTAGACAGCTTGCGAACCGAGCTCGCGGCGAAACAGAAGGAATCCGAGAATCCGAACCTCTGGGACGATCCCGACAAGGCGCAGAAGCTGATGAAGTCCATCAACAGCCTCCAGGATGAGATCTCTCAATGGGAGAAGCTCTCCGCCAAAGTCAAGGACGCCCTTGACCTTGCCTCCATGGATGACGAATCCATGCGCGAGGAGCTGGAAGCGGAAATCGACGCCATTGAGAAAGAAGCCGATCAGAAAGAGATCGCCACGCTGCTCTCCGGTAAGTTCGACCGCGGCAATGCCATTCTCGCCATTCACGCCGGTGCCGGCGGTACCGAAGCGCATGACTGGGCGTCCATGCTGCAGCGTATGTACCTGCGCTGGATGGAAACCCACGGCTACGACACCGAGATCATCGACTTCACCCCCGGTGAAGAAGCCGGCACGAAGACCATCACCATTCAGGTCAACGGTCCCTTCGCTTACGGCTATCTCAAGTCCGAGAAGGGCACCCACCGCCTGATCCGTCTGTCCCCGTACGACGCCGCGCATAAACGCCAGACCTCCTTCGCTCAGGTCGAAGTCCTGCCGCAGGCGGATGACGACGACTCCATCGACATCCCGGAAAGCGACATCCGCATCGACGTCTTCAAGTCCTCCGGCGCGGGCGGTCAGAACGTTCAGAAGAACTCCACGGCCGTGCGATTGCTGCACATCCCGACCGGCATCATTGTCACCTGCCAAAACGAACGTTCGCAGACGCAGAACCGCGAGACCGCGATGAGCGTTTTGAAGGC
>CAVCBG010000018.1:0-12823 GCA_963600285.1 Anaerovoracaceae bacterium | reverse complement strand
GGCTTGACGAATGTCAGGCACGCCGCCCGCTGTTGTTATATAGACAACATGACATTAGTTATCAATGAAATGCTGAAAAATGTCAGTTGCGTGTGGGTGGGTTGAAGCTATAATTGAAATTACAAACAAAAGCAGACCAAACTGAAATTCATTTTCACCTTTTGTTTCGGGTAAAGCAGAGGACCGCTCGACCTGAACCACTCGTGCGTTTATTCTGTTAACCAATTCACTCTTAATGGTTGGGGGAAGATCGTACCTGTCTTCCCTCAATCGAGGGCAAGCCGGGCAAGGATGATTTCGCTTGGGCAATTGCCATTACTCCTTCATTCAGATAGCTTCGGCTATCTGAATTTTTTAATTCCCCGCGCGGGAGCGGAGTATCAAGGCAGAGATGTCGTTTGTGAAGGGATTGGTCGGCTTAATTCAGCAGCGGAGTCGGAGCCGCGGGCGCCGGGTTCTTGGCGGGTTGGAGGATGACCTTGATCCGCGTGCCGACGTTTTCGCGGGTGAGAACTTCGAAGCGGCCGTTGTGGCGGGTGACGATCCAGTTCGCGATGGCGAGGCCGAGGCCGGTGCCGCCGGTGCTGCCGGATTCGCGCGTACGGGCGCTGTCGGCGCGGTAGAAGCGTTCGAAGATGTGCGGCAGGTCCGAAGCGCTGATGCCGACGCCGGTGTCCGTCACGGTGAAGACGGGTTCGCCGTTCTCCGTTTTCGCGGAGATCTCAATCTGTCCGCCGGCGGGGGTGTACTTCTTCGCGTTGTCCAGGAGGACGCGGGCGGTCTGCTTGAGCATGGAGACGTCGCCGTACGCCGGCACGGAGGCGTCCGCGGAGCAGCTGTAATGATGCTCCGTGTCGATCATCACATACTCTTCATAAACATCGCGGACCATCGCCGCGAGGTCCATGTCCTCAAGGTTCATCTTGGTCTTGCCGTTGTCGCCGCGCGCCAGGAACAGCAGCTGCTCGACGAGGTAATTCATGTGGTCGGACTCGGACTTGATGGCCTCAATGGACTCCGTCAGCACCTTCTCATCCGTTTTCCCCCAGCGGTCGAGCATGTCCGCGTATCCCTTGATGACGGCAATCGGCGTCCGCAGCTCATGGCTGGCGTCCGAGACGAAACGCGCCTGCTGGCGGTAGAATTCGCGCATGCGGGCGATGAGGTCGTTGACGGCTGTCTCCAGTCCGGCAAGGTCGCGGTCGCCCGTGCTCAACTGCGTGGCGTCGGTGGGGCTGATGGCGTTGATGGCCTGTTCCAGGCGATGGAATTTCTCCTCGTCGAAGTCATTGCTCTGCGCGCCGAGTTCGAAGGCGACATTCGTGATCTCGTCGATCGGCTTCAGCTGTTTGCGGATGGATGAGGCGCCGAAGAAGACTTTCAGCAGGAGGACGATGCCTTCGAATCGGTAGATGATGAGGAATTTCGGGAGGATGACGACGCCCCAAAGGGTCTCAAAGAAGAGCGTGAACGAGCCGAAGCGCAGCGCGTCCCGCAACGGGATCAGGGCGTCGAAATAGATCAGGATGAAGTCCAGCACCACGAACAGCAGGAAGAGCTTCAGCGTCGCGCTGAAGTTGATCCGTCTCGCCAGCGCGGCAGTCTGCACGACCGGCTTGTTGCGGTTCCGCGCCATGGATCAATCCTTGATGGCGTACCCGACGCCGCGGACGGTCTGAATGATGTGAACGCCGTAGACGTCATCCAGCTTGGAGCGCAGATAACGGATGTAGACGTCGACGACGTTGGTCTCGCCCATGTAGTCGTAGCCCCAGACCCGTTCCAGGATGCTGGCGCGGGAGAGGACGATGTTTTTATTCTCGAGTAAGGTTTGCAGCAGGGTGAACTCGAGCTTGGTCAGCTCGATCTTGTCCTTTCCGTAATGCACCTCGTGGCGCGATACGGAGAGGGTGAGGTCGCCGTAAGTCAATTCGTCGGACGCGGCGGCGCCGGTCTGCGGCTGGGATTTGCGCAGCTGCAGGCGGATGCGGGCGAGAAGCTCCTCGATGGCGAAGGGCTTCGTGATGTAGTCGTCCGCGCCGAGATCCAGGCCGGAGACCTTATCCATGACCGCGTCGCGGGCGGTGAGGACGATGACGGGAACGGATGAAGTCTTGCGCAGCCGGCGCAGGACTTCGAGGCCGTTCAAACCGGGCAGCATGATGTCCAGCAGGATCAGATCGTATTTCCCGCTCTCCGCCTCGGCAAGGCCGTCGCGGCCGTCGACGCATTTCGTGATCTCGTACCCCTCGTGAGTGAGTTCGAGCTCAATAAAGCGGGCGATTTTCTCTTCGTCTTCAATGATGAGGATTCTGCCGGGCATACACGCTCCTTAATTCTGTTTGTTCTCGTCGGATTTCGTCTCTTCGACCGTATCGCTCTCAACGGTATTGCGGGCGTTGACAGCGGCGTTCTTGACCTTGCGGAAAGCGCTGTCGACAGCGTTCTCCGCGGCGTTGATGACGCGGTTGACGGTCTTGCTGCCGAGGTCCGGGCCGTTCAGCTTGAAGCGGAAGCCGAGGACCAGCGCGGCGAGGAGGATGAGCACGATCGGCCACCAGATGATGATGGCGAGGATGATGATCCAAACCGGGATCTCGACGATGACCTCGCCGTTCTTGCGGCAGAGGACGAAGTTGTTATCCAGCAGGATGTTTTTGACCTTCCCGAAGAAGGTGTTCACGGACGCGGCGAAGGAATTCGGATTCCCGGAGGTACTGCCGCGGACGCTGTCTTCCTGCGGAGTTTCGGCGGCGGGCTGCTCTTCCGAAGTGCTGCCGTAACGGGCGGAGCGGGCCTCGGCCTTATTGTTCTTCTCAAGCCAAACCGCGGCCTCGAGCAGGTCCCAGTTTGAAGCCTCGAGGGCGGCTTTCGCGTCTTCATACCCGACGCCGGTGCTTTTTACAAGTTTTTCAACAAGTTCAAAACGATCCATCTTGTTTCTCTCCTTTTTTCTATTATCATAACATTTCCCGATAAAAGATAGATTAAGAGAATTATTAGGATTGCATTAGAAACCCGCCGGGGCGTAGTTCTCCTTCAGGAAGACCATCGCCTGACGGTAGCCGTCAATGCCTTGGCCCATGATGGTTTTCACGGCAGCCAAGCGGACGTAAGACACCTGGCGGAAGTCTTCGCGTTTGCTGACATCGGAGATGTGAACCTCGACCGTCGGGATCTGCACGGCCTTGAGCGCGTCCAGAATGGCGATGGAGGTGTGCGTATAGGCGCCGGGATTGATGACGATGCCGTCGACTTTCCCGTACGCTTCCTGAATGGCGGTCACGATCGCGCCTTCGTAATTGGACTGAAAGCATTCGGCTTTGACGCCCAGCTCATCCGCGGTCTTCGCGACCAGTTCCAGCAGCGCTTTGTAATCCTGCTTGCCGTAAATTCCCGGCTCGCGGATGCCGAGCATATTGATGTTGGGTCCGTTGATGATCAATAAATTCATACCGCTTCCTTCTATATATAAGGCAGACCCGCCGAAAGGGCGGATCTTTTGATTCAAATGGTTTCGAGCTTCGCGAGGATCTCGTCCACGGTCCGCTCAATGCTGCCGTTGTTATCGACCGTGATGTCGGCGAAGCGCTCGTACAGCGGGGCGCGGACGGCGTACATGGCGCGGAGGTCGCTGCCGATGGAGAGCGGACGCCCTTCGCGGGCCAGGAGGTCGATATCCCGTTCCAGGCGGACGATGGTGCCGTTCTGGTGCAGGAGCGGGTAATTCTCCTCGCGGGTGACAACGCCTCCGCCGGCGGAGATGATGATCCCCGAACGTTTGCCGAGTTCGGCAAGCACCGCGGTCTCGCGTTCACGGAAGGCGGCTTCGCCATGCGCGTGGATGAAGTCCTGAATGCTCTCGCCGTACTTGGCTTCCCAAGCGGCATCCGCGTCAACGACTTCGCGGCCGGTGCGCTCGGCGAGGAGCTTCGCGGCGGTCGACTTGCCGGAGCCCGGCATGCCGATGAGGACGATGTTCATCATCTCCCCGGCAAGCTTGCGCATGACGCGGTCGATCTCACTGTCCGGGATGGCGCTGCCGGTGAAGCATTCGGAGGACTGCTTCGCCTGGGCGACCAGCATATACAGGCCGTTCGCGTTCGGGATGCCGCGGGCTTCCGCGTCCAAGAGGATCTGTGTCCGCGCCGGGTTGTAGACCACATCCAGCACGCCCTGCAGCTTCGGGAAGAGCCCGAGGTCGACCGGGGAAACGCCGGTGTTCGGGTACATCCCGAGCGGGGTGGTGTTGATGATCACCGCCGCGTCGGAATGGCGGTCGAGATTCGTGTAATTATCCGCGCCGGAACGGCTGATGACGACCGGGGTCACGTTGACCTGACGGAGCGCTTCAAGCACCGCGGCGGACGCGCCGCCGCTGCCGAGGACGAGGACTTTGCCCGCCTTCGGGTCAATGCCCGACTTGCGGACCAGGCTCGCGAATCCGTACACGTCGGTGTTGTCGCCGTAAATGGTGCCGTCGGGGCGCTTGACCATGGTGTTGACCGTCCCGATGCGGCGCGCGGTCTCCGAGAGCTCGTCACAGTACGCCGGCACGTCCTTTTTGTAAGGGATGGTGACGTTCAGCCCGGTCCAATCCCCGTTGAGGACGAAGTCTTCCAGCTCCTCCGGTTCCTTCTCGTAGATGCGGTACTCGTAACCGCCGAGTTCCTTATGGATGGCGGGGGAGTAGCTGTGGCCGAGCTTTCTGCCTAAAAGACCGCATTTCAGCATCAGTGCACCTCGCTGTAGCTCCCGAGGTAAGTGAAGCCGGAGCAGGCGCCGGGGAGTTCCTTCATCAGCTGCAGGAAGCTTTCGGAATAGACCGGCGCGTCGAGGTCGAAGTAAAACATGAACTCGAATTCCTTCTGCGGCAGCGGACGGGATTCCAGTTTGTTCAGGTTCAGCCCCAGGGAGTTGAAGCGGGCGAGCACCTTGTAAAGGGAGCCGGATTCATGCGGCAGGGTGACCATGAGGGAGGTCTTGTCCGCGCCGGGGTAAATCTCCGGGTCTTTGGAGATGCAGATGAAGCGGGTGTAGTTATTATCGGAGTTCTGGACGTTGTCCTTGAGGATCTCCAGACCGTAAATCTTCGCGCAGGGGAAGGAGGAAATGGCGGCGACATCGGTGCGGTTGGATTCGTCAACCATCTTCGCGGCCACGGCGGTATTCGCGACCGGGATGACGCGGACGCCCTCGAGGCCGCTCAGGAACGCGGAGCATTGGCTGATGGCCTGTTCGTGGGTGTAGATCTCTCTGATGTCGGAGAGCTTCGTGCCCGGCTTGGCCATCAGGTAGTGGCTGATGTGCATGACGATGCTGCGGACGATGTAGAAGTTGTGGCTCATCATCAGGTCGTAGACCTTGTTGACGGAACCCGCGTTGCTGTTCTCGACAGGGATGACGCCGTAGCGGCAGAGGCCGGTCTCAATCGCGGAGAAAACCGCGTCGAAATTCTTGAAGTAAAGGATGTTCGGCAGCTTGAAGAGCTTGTCCGCGGCGATCTGGGAATTCGCGCCGGCGACGCCCTGGCAGGCGACGAAAGCGGATTCCGGGAAGACCTTCGGGGTGTTCTCAACGGCTTTCTCGATCAAGCGGCAGAGGCCGTTCTCTTCATCGATGAAGCGGTGTTCGTAGCTGCGGGTCAGGTCGAAGATCTGCGAATACAGGATCGGCATGTACGGCTTCGCGTGTTCCGGCGCCTGTTCGGTGACGGAGATCAGCTTCGCCCGTTCGCGGGTGCCGTCAAAGACCGGCAGGCCGGCGCTCTTTTTGTAATCCGCGATGCCTTTCGCGGCATCCAGACGGCGGGCGAACAGACTCACGATCTGCTTGTCAATGTCATCGATCTCGGCCCGATATTGTTCCAATTCACTCATGCGTAATTTCCTCCTCATCGCGGCACAGCGCCGCGGGTATCTCTGATTAAAGTTCTTTTTTTCTGCTCAGCAGCGCGTCGTAAACGGCGATGGCTGCCGCGGCTTCCACGACCGGGACGGCGCGGGGCACGATGCAGGGATCATGCCGCCCGCTGATCTCCAGGACGGTGTTTTCATTCGTTGACAGGTTGACGCTCTCCTGCGCTTTGGCAATGGAAGGCGTCGGCTTGAAGGCGGCGCGGAAGGTGAGCGGCATGCCGTTCGTGATGCCGCCGAGGATGCCGCCCGCGTTGTTTGTCTTCGCGGTGACGGCGCCGTCGACCATTTCGTAGGCGTCGTTGTTCTCACTGCCGGTCATCCGCGCGGCAGCGAAGCCCGCGCCGAATTCCAGCCCCTTCACGGCGGGAATGCCGAAGACGATGCCGGCGATGCGGTTTTCCATCCCGCCGAACATCGGGTCGCCCAAGCCCACCGGCAGCCCGGTGACCACGCATTCAACGACCCCGCCGACGGAGTCTCCCTCCGCGCGTTTGGCGGCGATCAACTCCCGCATGGCGGCGCCGCGTTCGTCACTCACGACCGGGAATTCCTTCGCGGCGGTGCTTTCCGTCAGTTCCCCTTCATCTTCCACATCGCCGATGGAGGCGACGCGGCTGAGGACGCGGATGCCTTCCCGCTCCAGCAGCTGCAGGCAGATCCCGCCCGCCACGCACAGCGGCGCGGTGAGACGGCCGGAGAAATGCCCGCCCCCGCGGTAATCCTGACAGCCATTATACTTGACCTCCGCGGTGTAATCCGCGTGACCCGGCCGGGGAATGATTTTTAACTGCGTGTAGTCCTTCGACCGCGTATCGTTGTTGCGGATGACAGCGGTGATGGGCGTGCCGCAGGTCTTGCCCTCGAATACGCCGCAGAGGAACTCCGGTGTGTCGGCTTCCTTGCGCGCGGTGGACCAGGCGTTTTGTCCCGGAGCGCGGCGGGCGAGGAAGGCGTTCAGCCGTTCGAAGTCGATCTCGTTCCCGGCGGGGATGCCTTCAATGGTCACGCCGATGCCGGCGGAATGCGACTGTCCGAAGACGGTCACGCGAATGTTCTCTCCGTAAGTGCTGCTCATTTTCCGCTCCTTGACAGTTTCTCGATTTCCTCCCAGAACCCCGGGTAGGATTTGTCCGTGCATTCCGCGTCGCGAACGGTGACAGGGGATTCGCAGACGGACGCGGCGGCCGCGGCGGCCATGGCGATGCGGTGATCCCCGGCGGGGTCAACCGTGCCGCCCTTGAGATGCCGCTTGCCGGTGATGATCAATCCGTCCTCCGTCTCGCGGACTTCGCCGCCCAGCGCGCGCAGCATGGCGGCGGTGCTGGCGATGCGGTCCGACTCTTTCAGGCGCAGCCGCGCCGCGCCGGTGATGACGGTCTCCCCTTCGGCAGCCGCGCCGATCACGGAGACGGCGGGCACCATGTCGGGGATCTGCGACGCGTCAATCGTCTGCCCCTTCAAATCTCCGCGCCGCGCGGTGACGGAATCCGTGCCGCGGAGGATGACGGCGCCGAAGCCTTCCAAGACTTCGAGAACGCGGGCGTCGCCCTGATGGGAGTCCAGGTTCACGCCGCGGACTTCGATGCCTTCCGCGGAGAGCGCCCCCATGCACAGCGGGAACGCCGCGGAGGACCAATCCGCCTCGACGCGGATATTCCCGGCCAGGCTGCCGCGCTGGTTGCCGGGGATGGTGTAAGTATTATCGTGTTTTTCAAATTGAATGCCCGCGCGGCGCAGGGCGTCTTCGGTGAGACGGATGTAGCCCGCGGACTCGACCGTGCCGGTGACTTCGAGGGTGGAGTCCCCATCCAGGAACGGCAGGGCGAAGAGCAGCCCGGTGATGAACTGCGAAGAGATGCCGCCGGGGATGGTGTAGTGCCCGGGCGTGAGCTTCCCGGAAAGGCGCAGCTCCGCGCCGTCCTTCTCGAAGCGCATGCCGTGACGGGAACATTCCTCGGTCAGGGTCTCGATCGGCCGTTCCGGCAGCCGCCCTTCCATATGAAAGACAGCGTCGCGGCCGAGCGCGCCGGCAACAGGGATGAGGAAGCGCAGCGTCGAGCCGCTCTCCCCGCATAAGAGGTCCGCGGAGGCATTCGCTTCGCGGATCGGCTTCACGGAGAGCAGGTCTCCGTCAACGGTGATCTCCGCCCCGAGGGCGTTCAGGCAGCGGATCGTGGCGGCGATGTCATTCGAGATGCCGTCACAGGCGAGGACGCAGGGTTCCGCGGAGAAGGCCGCGGTGATGAGAAGCCGGTGCGCGACGGATTTTGACGCCGGCACGAGCAGGCTTCCGCGGCGGGGACCCGGCTGCACAACGCGGATCACGCGATCCCTCCGTCGAGCATCCAATCCCGCAGCTCTTCTTGGCGGATGGTCTCCACCCGGCAGGAACCGATACGCTCCGGCACGATGATGCGCAGCGTCCCGCCGGAGGCTTTCTTATCCAGCAGCGAGGCGGCGTAAAGCTCATCGGCGGTGAAGTTCGTTTCGGTCGGGAGGTCGTAGCTCTTGAGCGCGGCGAGGACTTTGTCCAAAGTCTCGGGCGCGCAGATGCCGCGCTTCACGGCGGCGCGGGTGATGACGGCGGTGCCGATGGCGACGGCCTGTCCGTGCAGGATGGTGTAGTGACTGCACGCTTCAACCGCGTGGCCGATGGTGTGGCCGAGGTTCAGCTGCATGCGGATGCCGGTGTCGAATTCGTCATTCGTGACGAAATCGCGCTTGATGGCGATGCATTCGCTGATGTCTTGCCGATCGATCGAACCCCACGCCACGCGTTCGAACAGCGCCGGGGAGCGCAGGATGGCGGTTTTGATCACTTCCGCCGCGCCGCATTGGAACTGTTCCGCGGGCAGGGTGTTCAATGTGCCGGTGTCGCAGATCACCAAAGACGGCTGATGGAACGCGCCGACTTGGTTCTTCCCGCTTTCAAGGTCAACCGCGGTCTTGCCCCCGACGGAGGCGTCCACATCCGCGAGGAGGGACGTCGGCACCTGCACGAAGCGGATGCCGCGCTGGTAGGCCGCCGCGGCGAAGCCGGCGAGGTCGCCGACGATCCCGCCCCCAAGGGCGATGACGAAGTCGCTTCGCGTCATGCGGGCGGAGCTCATGCATTCGAGCAGCCGTCCCCAGGTCGCGAGCGTTTTGTTCTGCTCCCCGTGCGGGAAGACGAATTCATGCAGTTCAAGTCCGCTGCCGGCGAGCGCCGCTTTGAGCACTTCTCCGTACAGCGGGTAGACATTGTCGTCGGAGACGATCATGGCTGCGCGGGCTTTCGGCACGGCTTCCGTGATCAGCGTCCCGGCTTCGCTGAGCAGGCCGGGGCCGACGAGTACATTATAAGATGTTGAGGCGTTTACGCGAATGGTATCCATGATCAGCCGTCCACTTCCTCCTTGCGGCGTCTGCCCTCGTCGAGAATGCGCACGAGCATCTCGCGGTCGTCGTTCTCGAGGGCGGTTTTATATTCATTCATATTGTCGATGAAGATATTGATCTCATTCAACAGGTTGTCTTTGTTTTCGAGGAAAAGCTCCGCCCACATCTCCGGATTCAGCCAGGCGACGCGGGTCAGGTCGCGGTAGCTCCCCGCCGAGAAGCCTTTATGGGAGCCGGCGGTCGGGCTTTTGATATAGGCGTTGGAGACGACGTGCGCCATCTGCGAGGTGAAGGCGATCATGCGGTCGTGCTCCTCCGCGGAGGTGACGGTGATCCGTCCGAACTCCGCGGGCTCCAGCAGGCTCTTGACCTTGGCCAGGAGCTCAATGTCGTCGCGGTTCATCGGCACGATGACCATCGGCGCGCCTTTGTACATGTTGGGCTTGGCGTATTTCAGCCCGGAGTATTGGGAGCCCGCCATCGGATGCCCGCCGACGTAGGTGAAGCCGTGTTCCTCGGCGAGCTTCGAGCAGCCCGCGAAGACCACGCGCTTCGTACCGGCGCAGTCAATGACGATCGGCTTCGTGCCGATCTTGTCCGCGACGGAGGCGAGGTAATTGATGGACGCCTCCGGATAGAGGCAGAGCAGCACGAGGTCGCAGCTGCCGATGTTCTCCGCGGTCAGCTCCGCGTCCACGATCTCGCTGAGCATAGCGAACTCCAGCGTGGAGCGGCTGCGGTTCCAAGCGTAGACGGTGTGCCCCTTCGCCTTGTAAGCTTTGGCGAACGAGCCCCCGATCAAACCAAGTCCGACGATGCCGACGATCATGCTCCCCTCCTTCTCTTACGCGACAGCCGCGCGGACCGCCTTGATCTTCTTGACCAGTTCGGCGTAAGTTTCAGGCGTCAGGGACTGCGCGCCGTCGCACAGCGCGTGGACGGGGTCGTTGTGGACTTCGATGATGAGGCCGTCCGCGCCGCAGGCAGTGGCGGCCAGGGCCATCGGCGGGACCATGCGAGCCATACCGGTGGCGTGGCTCGGGTCAACGATGACCGGGAGATGGGAGAGCTCATGCAGCATCGGCACGGCCGCGAGGTCGAGCGTGTTGCGGAGGTAGTCGCTGTAAGTGCGGATGCCGCGTTCGCAGAGGATGACCTGTTCGTTGCCGGAGGCCATGATGTATTCCGCGCTCATCAGCAGCTCTTTCAATGTATTGGCGAGGCCGCGTTTCAGCAGGATCGGTTTGCCCGTGCCGCCGAGTTCCTTCAGCAGGTCGAAGTTCTGCATGTTGCGGGCGCCGACCTGAAGGACGTCAATGTCCTCGAAAAGCGGCAGGTCCGTGACGGACATGATCTCGGTCACGATGGGGAGGCCGGTCTCTTTTCGGGCGATCTTCAGGAGCTCGAGGCCTTCGCCCTTCAGACCCTGGAAGTCGTACGGTGAGGTGCGGGGCTTGAACGCGCCGCCGCGCATCATGTTCGCGCCGGCTGCCTTGACGGCCTTCGCCACGCCGACGATCTGCTCTTCCGTCTCAACGGAGCAGGGCCCCGCGATCAGGCAGAAGTTGCCCCCGCCGATCTTCACATCGCCGACCTGTACGACGGTGTCATCCGGATGAAACTTACGGTTGACGCACTTGAAGGTTTCGCTGACGCGGTTGACGGAGGCGACGATGTCGAGGCTGCCGATGAGGTCCATGTCAATCTTCCCGGTGTCGCCGATGAGGCCGAGGACGGTTTGATATTCGCCTTCGGAGATATGCACGCCGAGGCCCATTCCCTTCAGCCATTCAACCAGACGATCCCGCTTCTCTTTCGCGACGTTAGACTTCAGAACTACGATCATAAGATTTCATCACTCCTTGTTAAAGAAAAGATGCGGTACAGCTGCCTTTTGGTATTCTGTGCCGCATCCGATTTTACTGTTTTCGTCTTTTACGTATCACAAACTTACCAAGCAATGAGTTCATTGGAGGTAAAGTAAAAGTAATAATACGCAAAAAATTTCTTATTCATAGTTCCCTATTATACTCAATTTCGTGAAAACAGCGGTTAAAAATGACTGTTTTCATTAATATTGGCTTGAAAAAACCTGAAAAGCTCGGAAATCCGCCCGGAAAGGCCGGCAAACCGCGGATTGTCACGAAATTTTCGCGATTTACTTGACCATACAAGCAAATTGAAATAAGATACAGATACAACTGAAAAGTGTAAACCTGTGAAGAAGTGTGAGTAAGTTATCCCTCTTGCCTTACCAGAGAGCCGCGGTTGGTGGAAAGCGGCGGGGAATGAATAACCGAATGGACTTCCGAGGGCGAACGGAAAACGGATAACCCCGTGAGTATGTGAGCCGGAGCTGAACTCTCCGTTATCAAAGGGCAGCATATGATGGTATGCTTATACGCGCCCGGTGGCACCGTGGAATATTGATTCCCGGCCGTTCCAACTCACCTCGGGCGGTTTCTTTTTTAAGAGGCCTTCCGCGGTGAAACCGTTCATGAAGTATGCCGCGGGGCGCATCCCTCCCACGGCTCCGATAAAGGAGTTTTTATTATGAAAAAGAATATCGTTTCCCTGTTTTTTGCTGTTGTTCTCGTCTTCGCTCTTTTCGGCGCCTGCTCCGCGGAGAGCTACAAAATCGGCATCTGCAACTACGTCGATGACGCGTCCCTGAATCAGATCGTCGACAGCATCCGCTCCGAGCTCGAGGCGCAGTCCGCCGCGGCCGGTGTGACCTTCGAGATCTCTTACCAGAACTGCAACGCCGACGCCAGCGTCCTCAACCAGATCATCACGGATTTCACCGCCAACGGCGTTGACCTGATGGTCGGTGTCGCGACCCCGGTTGCCATGGCCATGCAGGCCGCCACCGAAGGCTCCGGCACGCCGGTCGTCTTCGCCGCTGTCTCCGATCCTGTCTCCGCGGGTTTGGTCGACAACCTTGAGATCCCCGGCGCCAACATCACCGGCACTTCCGACTATCTTGACACCACGGCCATCATGAACCTGATCTTCGCCGCGGATCCGGACGCCGACAGCATTGCCCTGCTTTACGACCTCGGCCAGGATTCCTCCACTTCCGCGATTGAAGCCGCGAAGGCCTACCTGGATGAGAAGGGCGTCGCCTACAAAGATTACACCGGTACGACGGTTGATGAAGTCCGCCTGGCTGTCCAGTCCATGATCGCGGACGGCGTTGACGCGGTGTTCACTCCCTCCGACAACACCATCATGACCGCGGAGCTCTCCATTTACGATATGCTCGCCGAAGCCGGCATCCCGCACTATACCGGCGCGGATTCCTTCGCCCTGAACGGCGCCTTCCTCGGCTACGGCGTTGACTACGTCGAGCTCGGCAAGGTCACCGGCGATATGGTCGCGGATATCCTCGTCAACGGCAAGAACCCGGCCGCCGTCCCTGTCTCCACTTTCGATAACGGCACCGCCACCATCAACATCGAAACCGCCGAGACCATCGGCTACGATCTTGATGAGATCACCGCCGCGTTCGAACCTTACTGCACCTC
>CAVCBG010000017.1:0-13020 GCA_963600285.1 Anaerovoracaceae bacterium | reverse complement strand
TCCAGCTGCATTTTCTGCTCCCAGCGGGCGCAGGTATCCATGATCAGCTGCTGGACCCGCTGCGGATCGGCGACGTAGTTGAAGTTCAACTCGCCCTCGCCCGCGAGAATATAGACCGTGCCGTAGTTCAGCGTCACCGGGAAGAAGCCCTTCTTCTCGAAGCGCACGGACTGGATCTTATGATTCATGGCGATATTGACCTGCTCCGCGGCGAAGGGCGCCTTGCTGCAGTCTTTGACGCAGTCCTCCTCAATCAGGAAGACGTGCCCCTTCCAGCAGAAGTATTGATAAACACCCCACAGGATCCCGCCGATCACGATCAGACCGCCCGCGGTCTCAAGCTTCGGATCCACCTTGAAAAGCACAGCCCCGCCGATAAGCACCAGCAGCGGTTTGATAAGCAGACGCGCGAGCAGCGCCCAATGCGCCTGAAGTTTGATCGTCTGAAAGGCCGACATCGGGTCGGGACGGTCTTTCCCGGGAACCGCGCCGAGCGAATCCAAGCCCTCCGCCTCGTCGTTCACCTGACGGGCAGCGGAGCTCTGCGAACCGGTCCGCAGCGGGATGTTCCGTCCCTGCGAAGCGCGGACCGCCGCGTTCTGAATCAAGCCGCCGATTCGGTCGGGATCGGCCAGCAGCGGCGTGCTGTAGGAACGCGACTCGTCTTCCCATTCCACGCGGCCGAGCTTCATTGCCCTCTCGATCGGGTCCTGCCGCACCGTGACGGACTGCACCGCGGACAAGCGGGTGACGGAGAGCTCCATGTCCTCGTTTTCGGGGACGGCGATCAGATTTTTGGAAGTCAAGATCAGCCGTCGGTTGGAGCGGGCGGAGATATCTTTATACAGCAGCCACAGCGCGGCGCCGCACAGAACCAGCGCCAGCAGCATCGCCGCCTTGTAACGCGCGTAAAGGATCCCGCAGCCCCACAGCGCGAGCAGCAGGAGCGGGACGACGATGAAGGCGCGCGAGAGCGTTGACAGCGGATGCGGCGCCGCGGAGAACAGCACCGGGTCGGTGACGTCCGTCTCCGGGACGAGCCACTGCTCCTGATACGTCCGTCCCTCATCCATCAAGCGCAGGCTGTCGGCGAACTCATCCGAGAAGGCGCAGAGCGTGCGGATGCCGTCCGCGGTCCAGAAGAGGATGACGACGTCCGTCAGGGCGGTGATCTTCGCCGAATACTGCGCGTCCTCCGTCAAGGTCTCGAGGCCGATATAGCAGCCCGGTTCCAGGCAGAGCTGATAGCGCTTGCCGTTATTATCCGATTTGAACGCGACGGCCTGTCCGTTCAGGATCAACCCGCAATGCTTGGCCTTGGCACCGTTGAGGAGAATGTTCTCACCGGCGGCGTACTTGACCGTCCTGCCGAGACGCAAAGCTTCCCCCCGCAGCGCCGCGCCGCAGCGCGCGAAGGGGAAATAATCATACAGGTCGAAGCGGTAATCGGAGAGTTCCATTGTTTTTCGCTTTTATTCCTCAGCCGGAGGCAGGGCTTCCGGTTCGGATTGCTTTTCTTCCGGCAGGGGTTTGCGGACCTCGAGCGTCAGCTTCTCCGCGTCATTCTCGCGGTAGCAGTAAACCGTATCGCCGGCCGCCAATTCGCCGGAGAGCCAGAGATTCGAGAGCGGACTCTCGATGTATTTCTGCAGCGCTCTGCGCAGCGGACGGGCGCCGAAGGCGGGGTCGTAGCCGATGGAGGCCAGCCATTTGCGGGCATCCGGGTCGAGGGTGAGCTCCACGCCGTTCTCGCGCATGCGTTCCTGCAGCTCGTGCAGCTGCAGCACGACGATCTTTTCCATATCTTCCACGGAGAGCTTCTCGAACATGATGATCTCGTCGATGCGGTTCAGGAACTCCGGGCGGAAGGTGGACTTCAGCGCCTTGTCGATCTTCATTTTGTCTTCGCGGTTGTCGGAATCATCGGTCGTGCCGAGGAAGCCGAGGGAGCCGGATTTATTGATGTATTCCGTGCCGAGGTTGGAGGTCATGATCAGCACCGTGTTGCGGAAGTCGACCACTTCGCCCTGTCCGTCGGTCAGTCGGCCGTCGTCCAAAATCTGCAAGAGCGAATTCCAGACTTCGGGGTGCGCCTTCTCGATCTCATCGAAGAGAACGACGCGGTACGGACGCCGGCGGACGGCTTCCGTCAGCTGACCGCCCTCTTCATAACCGACGTATCCCGGAGGGGCGCCGAAGAGGCGGGAGACGGTATGCTGTTCGCGGTACTCGCTCATGTCCAGACGGATCAGGGCATCCTCATCGTCGAACATGAACTGCGCCAAGGCCTTCGCGACCTCGGTCTTGCCGACGCCGGAAGGTCCGATGAAGATGAAGGAGCCGATCGGCCGTTTGGGATTCTTGAGCCCCGTGCGGGCGCGGCGGATGGCGTCCGAGATGGCGTGAATGGCTTCATTCTGCCCGATGATGCGCTCGTGAAGCGTGTCCTCCATGTGGAGCAGGCGTTCCTGTTCATTCTGGAGCATCTGCGTCACCGGGATGCCGGTCCACTGACCGACGATCTGGGCAATGTCATCCACGTCCACGACCTCATCCAGCTTCTGGGAGACTTCCCATTCGTTCTTTTTCGTGTCGTATTCTTCCTGCGCGCGGAGGCGCTCCGCCTTCAGCTCGGCGGCCTGTTCGTAATTGCGGTCGTTGCCCGCGGCCTCTTCCTCCTCGGCGAGCTCCGCCAAGTGCGCCTTCATGTCCTTCAATTCGGGCGGCAGGGAGAAGAGCTTCACGCGAAGGGAGGCGGCGGCCTCATCCATGAGGTCGATGGCCTTATCCGGGAGCTTGCGGTCGGTCACGTAGCGGGAGGAGAGCCGCACCGCGGCTTCCAGCGCTTCGTTGGAGAAGATGATCTTGTGGTGCTGTTCGTAACGGTCGCGCAGTCCCTGCAGCATCGCGATCGCGACTTCCTGCGAAGGCTCCTCGACGTAAATGGAGGCGAAACGCCGTTCCAGCGCCGCGTCTTTTTCAATGTATTTATGGTATTCGTCCGAGGTGGTCGCGCCGATGCACTGCAGCTCGCCGCGGGCCAAGGCCGGCTTCAGCATGTTCGAGGCGTCGATCGCGCCCTGGGAAGAACCCGCGCCGATGACGGTATGCAGCTCGTCGATGAAAAGGATCACGGAGCCTTCCGCCGCGCGGACTTCATCCATGACGGACTTCATGCGCTCCTCGAACTCGCCGCGGAACTTCGAGCCCGCGACCATGGAGCCGAGGTCGAGCGAGAGAACGGACTTGCCGCTGAGGATCTCCGGGACGTCGTTATTCGCGATGCGCTGGGCGAGGCCTTCCACGATGGCGGTCTTGCCTACGCCCGCGTCGCCGATGAGGACCGGGTTGTTCTTCGTGCGCCGGCAGAGGACCTGCATCATGCGCGTGATCTCAACGTCGCGGCCGATCACCGGGTCGAGCTTGCCGTCGCGCGCCATCTGCGTCAGGTCGCGGGAGAACTTCGAGAGCGCCTTGCGGTTCTTCTCGCCCTTGCCGAATTTCCCCTTCGCGCCGGCAGTTCCGCTGCCGGCCTTATCGCGCATGATATTCTCAAGCACCTTGACCTTCGTGATGCCGAACTCGGCAAGCATCGCAGCTAAGGCGGTTCCCTTTTCATTGAGGATGGCGAGGAAGAGGTGCTCGGTCGAGATCAGTTCCTCCCCCATGCGCTTGGCTTCCACGTAAGCCTGGTCCACCACACGGCGGACGTTCGGCGTGATGAAGATCTGTCCCGCGCCTCCGCCGTAAATATTGGCTTTGGTCGAGTTGCGGAGCATGTAATCAAGACGTTCCGAGACCTTCTTCGGCTCGACGTCCATTTCTTCAAGGATCCGCGAGACATTTCCGTCCGGCTGCTCGATCAGCGCCAGCAGAAAATGTTCGGTGTCGATCTGATTTTGTTCATATCGCTGTAAAATCTCAACGGCCCGCTGCGCCGCGTCCTGCGCGCTTTCCGAGAATCTGTCAAATCGCATCATAAGTCTTCGTTCCCTTCCTATCCGGCGAACCTTGCCGCCGGGAAATATTCTTCATCCTCATTCTATCAGGCGCTTATAAGAACTTTGTTAAATCCATCAGTTATATTTGTGCAAGGACTGCGCCAATTCGACCTTCCGTTTTCGTGAAGCGCCTTCGCGGGGTATAATAGGGACAGGAGGGCCGCTTATGGATTATTACGGAGCATTGGAAGCGGGCGGGACGAAGTTCGTATGTTCGATCGCGTCCGACCCGGATCATTACTTTGAGGAAGTCCGTTTCCCCACCACGACGCCGGAAGAGACGATCGGCCGCGCCGTGGAGTTTTTCCGTGAGATGAGCGGGAAATATCCGCTGAAAGCCATCGGCGCCGCGTCCTTCGGGCCCATCGACCCGGACCCCGCCTCCCCGACGTACGGATTCATCACCACCACGCCCAAACCCGGCTGGCAGAATACGGACCTCATCGGCCCGCTGCGCCGTGAACTCGGCCTGCCCTGCGCTTTTGACACGGATGTCAACGGCGCCGCGCTCGCGGAGTACATCTGGGGCAATCCCGAACACGCCGACCCGCTGGTCTATTACACCATCGGCACCGGCGTCGGCGCGGGCGTCATCATCAACGGACAGCCCGTCCACGGCATGCTCCATCCCGAAGCCGGCCACGTCCTCATCCGCCATACCACCGCCGTGGATCCCTACGCCGGGCACTGTCCCTTCCATGGGGACTGCCTCGAGGGACTGTGCAGCGGCCCCGCCATTCAGGAACGTTTCGGCAAGCCCGCCTCCGAGCTGGGTGCCGATCATCCCTTCTGGAAGGTCCTCGCCGGTTACATTGCCCAAGCCTGCGCCATGCAGGTGCTGCTGCTCTCGCCGAAGAAGATCGTCCTCGGCGGCGGCGTGATGCACCAGACGCAGCTCTTCCCCCTGATCCGTGAGGAGACCGCCCGCATTCTCAACGGCTACATCAAAACCGACACCATCCTCCATCACATGGATACCTTCATCACCCCGCCGGTCCTCGGCGACCGTGCCGGCGCGTGCGGCGCTGTCGCTTTGGCGCGCGCGGCTGTCGGGGAGGGAGCGTAAATGACGGAGCGGGAATTCGATCCCACCGCCGCGCCCCGCGCCGAGCTCTTCGTTGAGCCGACCGTGCTGGACTTCGGCGAGATCAAAAACGCCGCCGAGATCAAGAACGCCGGCCAGGCGGTGCTGACCGTCACCAACCACGGGGACCGCGTCCTCGTCGGTCAGTTCAACGTGCAGGTCGGCTGGATCGAAGTCCATCCCGAGACCTTCCGCCTGAACCCGGGCGAGAGCAGCTCCCACGTCTTCTCCATCACCAAGCTGACCCCGACCGTCTGGACCACCCACCGCCTGGGTTCGGACTTCATCGCCCTCATCACCTCGAACGGCGGTTCCGCGGCCATCGGCGGGTATTACTATTCGCCGATCGAGGAGACGCGCAAGGAAGCCTCCAAGCACGTCATCCGCAAAGACACGGTGTACGTCATCCTCGCTCTCATCATGCTGGCCGCGGGATTGATCCTCGGATCCCGGCTGACCCTGCGGCATGAGGATCGGCTCCTGCAGACACGCGAGATCGCGGCCATCTACACGGAGGCGGTCGAGACCCTTGACGCCCGTTCCACCGAAGCCGCGCCGACGAACACGCCGCTTTTCGGTGTCTCCGACCCGGACGAGTTCAACGCCATCGCGGCCGCCTACGGCGCGTCGCTGATCAGCAACATCTCCTCCGATTCCGAACCGACCAACACGCCTTGGCCGAGCGGGAAATACCCGAGCGCGCAGCAGTTCCTCTTCACGTACTACACCTACCTGAACGAGAAAGACTACGATTCGGCCTGGTGGCTGCTTTCGGAGAGCATGCAGCTCACCTGCTGCTCCACGGGAGCCGGTACGCCGATCGAGAACTACCGTTCCGCCATGAGTGAGATCTCAACCTTCGAGCTGGTCTCCGCCTACCTGCAGGCCGAAAATGTGAACCCGGCAGAAGTCCGCTTCGAGGTGATTTATTACTACGCGGACGGCACGGAGGAGGACAACGTCCTCACCGCGTACATCATTGACGACGCCGAACGCAACACGCTGCTGATTGACGAGATCAAGTAAGTCTTCGCCCCGACGCCGCACTTAGCGTTATAATTGACCCTATGAACAAGAACGCCCGCAGCTCCACGCTTCCCATCCGCGGCTGGTATTTATTCGCCGCGGCCTGTGCCGGCGGATGCCTCTATCAATTGGCCTCCACCGGGGAAAGGTCATTGAATGCCGTCTTCCTCGGCTATTCGGGCAGCCGGCTGCTGATGATGGGCGTCCTGCTCCTCGCGGGGATCGCGGGCATCGTCGGCTTCTGCTCCGCGCGGGCACAGTCCGCCGTGAACGCTGCCGCGTCGAAGCGCTCCGTTCACATCCTCTGCGCCGCGCTGTTCCTGGCGCTCTCCCTCGGGTGGATCGTCTGCGGATTCATGTCCGAGGCTGACTTCCGCCCTTACTTCGAGCGGATCGAGCCGCTGCTCGTCTTCGGCATGCTCGTCACCGCCTCGGGGTATCTCCTTCTCAAATATCTGAACCGCAGCGGCTCCCCGGTCGGCAGCGAATCCTCCGCCGTCCGTCGGACCGCTTTCCTTTACCTCCTCGGCGCGCTCGCGCTCTATCTCTGCATCCGCGTCACCGGCGTCGGCATCGTCCCGGATGAGATGGATTGGCAGCCGACGGGTGTCGTGATCCGCTATTGGGAGATTTGGCTCTCGATCTGGCTCGCGCTCGCCGTCACGGGCTTCATGAAGCTCATCAAGGCCGAACGTCATAAAACGCTCACGACCGTCATTCTCTTCTTCGTGATTTGGGCCGCCGCGGCGGTGCTCTACGTCTCCATCCCGACGATGGAAGTGCTCAAAGGCAGCTACTTCATGGAGATCACCGCGCCGGACTATCTGCCGTTCCCCGCGTCCGACTCCGCGAATTTCGGGCTGTGGGCGGAAACGATTCTCGCGGGGCTGGGCTTCAAGACGGCCATCGCCTACCGTCAGTTCCTCATCACCGTCATCGCCGTTTTTGAAGCGCTGACCTCCCGCGACATTCTCAAAACCATCGACCTCGTCACCATCACGCTCGCGCTCTTCCCGGCGGTGCTTTACCTGCTCGGGAAGCGGCTGCATTCGCACGGCGCGGGCATCCTCGCCGCGGGCCTGTGCGCGCTGCGGGAGTACAACACCATCCTGCTGGCGCCGCACTTCATGGTCTCGTCGGCGAAGATGTGGCTGTCGGATATCCCGGCGGCGCTCTGCCTGGCGGCGGCCGTCTGCGCGTGCGTGAACTGGTTCCAAAAACCGCGCTCGGTTTGGCGGATGCTGCTCGCGGGCTTCCTGATGGGGCTCTGCGTCACCGTCCGCTCGCAGTTCATCGCCCTCATCGTCTTCCCCGCGATCTTCTTCCTGCTGCGGAAGGGACTGCCGGCCAAGGAGAAATGGCTCCGCGCGGCCGCGTTTATGCTGGCGGTAGTCTTCGTGATCGCGCCGTGGTTCATCCGCTCGAAGGTCATCACCGGCGACTTCATTCTCGACGACCCGGGCGTCCATTCCACGGAGCTGGCCCGCCGCTGGTCGGATGACGTCAATAACGTCGTCAGCCGCGAACCCGGCGAGACCGACGCGGAATACGCCGCGCGCAACAAGCAGCACATGATCGACTTCTTCCTTGAGAAGCCGCTCTACGTGACCAAATTCATCATGTCGCACTTCTTCGCCAACGAGCTCGTCGCCATGACGGCGCTGCCCTTCGGTACGGACGCTTCGCTGACGATCAATGATTACACGAATACGGATTACCACGACGTTGAGGGACGTCTCTGCCTTCCGAAGAACATCCCCGTGCTCTTCATTTTCCTCGCCGTCATCGCCCTCGGCATGGGCGCCGCCTGGAAACGCGCGGGATGGGCGGGACTGCTGCCCTTCTTCCTCTGCTCCCTCTACCTCGGCTCCACCGCCGCGGCCCGCTACTCCGGCTGGCGCTTCGCCCTGCCCGGGGACTGGTTCTATTACTTCTATTTCGCCCTGGGCCTCGCGGAGATTGCCGTGCAGGTTTCTTTAAGCTTCGGCGCCTCCCGCGAGACGCTGCTCTCCGTGCCCGCCCTTGACACTTCTTCGCAGCCGCGCCGTCTGCCGGTCTGCGCCGCTTTGACCGCGCTCTTCCTCGTGCTCGGCGCCGCGCCCGCCCTCAGCGGGGCGGTCGTCCCGCAGCAGGTATGGGACGGCACCTCCGCGGAGAATGCCGCCGCGGTTGAAGCCCTGACGGGCGACGAAGCCATTGCCGAACTGCTGGCCGACCCCGAAAAGGAAGTCATCACCGGGCGGATCATCTACCCGCGCTTCTTCTGGGCGGGGGAAGGCCTTGCCAGCGGACATCCCTGGATCGCGTATAAAATCCGTGACTTCACCAGGCTCGGATTTGTGTTATTGAACGAAACCAATCATGACGTGATTCTCCCGCTCACGGAAGAACCGGACTTCATCGAAAACGCCGCGGACGCCTACGTCATCGGCGAGGACGATGAGGACGGATATTTCCGCGCGGACGCCGTCATCATCCCAACAGAAAATGCCGCTCCCCGCATTCTATGGGCGGCAGGACAGGAGTAATCTTATGAATATCAACAGTGCCATCCAATCTATCCGCGGCGGAGCTTTCGACGAGACGCTCCGCAGACTTTACCCTTCCTATGACAGCGACCCCGCGAAGTATCAGAACCGCGTGGTCTCCCTCCTGGAAACCTACCGTGAGAAATTCGGGGAGACGGACGACATCCATCTCTTCTCCGCTCCGGGACGCGTGGAAGTCGGCGGCAACCACACCGATCATCAGCACGGCTGCGTCCTCGCGGCTGCCGTTGACCGCGACGCCATTGCCGCGGCGGCCCTGAACGGGACCAACGTCATTCATTCGCATTCCATCGGCTACGGCGACCTGAGCATCGACCTCGGCGACCTCTCCATTCATGAGGACGAGAAAGACAGCACCGCCGCGCTGATCCGCGGTACCGCGGCGATCTTCTCCAAAGACGGCGTGCCGGTGACCGGCTTCAACGTCTGCATCACCTCCGACGTCCCCGGCGGTTCGGGCATGTCCTCCTCCGCCGCGTTTGAGGTGCTGATGGGCGAGGTCATCAACGGCCTCTTCGCCAACGGCAGCTATTCTCCCGTCACCATCGCGCTCTACGGCCAGCAGACCGAACGCAATTACTTCGGCAAGCCGAGCGGCTGCATGGACCAGATGGCCTCCGCGGTCGGCGGCTTCGTCGCCATTGACTTCAAGGATAACGCCCACCCGGTCATCGAAGCCGTCTCCGCGGACGAGCTCGGCGCGAAGTACAATCTTTTCGTCGTGGACAGCGGCTCCGCGCATGACGACCTGACCGCCGAGTACGCCGGCATCCCGAACGAGAACAAGCTCGTCTCCGCTTACTTCGGCAAGGACGTCCTGCGTGAGGTCGACCCGGCTGACTTCTGGGCCAACGTCAAAGAGATCCGCGCGAAAGCCGGCGACCGCGCCATTCTCCGCGCCATTCACTTCTATGAAGATCATCAGCGCGCGCAGGATGAAGCCGCCGCGCTGAAGAAGGGCGACATCGACGGCTTCCTCAAGCTCATCCGCGAATCCGGTCTGTCCTCCTTCACCCATCTGCAGAACGTCGTCATCAGCGGCCATAAGGAACATCAGGAAGTCGCTTACGCCCTGGCCGCCTGCGAACACGCGCTGAACGGCGAAGGCGCCGTCCGTGTGCATGGCGGCGGGTTCGCCGGCACCGTCCTCGCTTTCGTCCCCGCGGACAAGGCCGAGGAATTCGAAGCCGAAGTCGAGCGCTGCATCTTCAAGGGTGCCTGCCGCAAGCTCTCCATCCGCCCTGCCGGCTGCGCGCAGGTCTTCTAAGTGGGCGGCATGAACTTTCCGCAGATCCCTCCCATCATTCAAGAGAAGCGCGAAGAGGCGGCGCGGCGTCAGTACGAGCTGACCAAGCCCCGCGGCTCGATGGGCTATCTTGAGGACATTTCCATCGACATCGCCGGCATGACCGGCGAGATCGCCCCGAAGCTGGACAACCGCTCCGTCTTCCTTTTCGCTGCCGACCACGGCATCGTCAAGGAAGGCGTCAGCCCCTATCCCTCCGAGGTCACGGCGCAGATGGTCATGAACTTCCTCAATCACGGCGCCGCCATCAATGTCCTCACCACCCAGGCGCACGCCGGCGTGGAGATCATTGACATCGGCGTGGATTACGACTTCGGGGACACGCCCGGCATGCTGCACCGCAAGGTCGCGCGCGGCACGGCGAACATGCTTCGCGAACCCGCCATGACCCAAGCCCAGGCCGAGGAAGCCATTCAGGTCGGCATGGACGTCGTCAATGACGCGGCGGCGAAAGGCCTGCGCATGGCTGCCGTGGGCGAAATGGGCATCGGCAACACCACGCCCGCGACCGCGATCACCGCGGTGCTCTGCGGCAAGCAGCCCGCCGAGATCACCGGACGCGGCACCGGCCTGGACGACGCCGGGCTTGCCAAAAAGACAAAGATCATCGAGCAGATCCTCGCGAACCGCCAACCCGACCCGAACGACCCGATGGACATCCTCTGCAAGGTCGGCGGTCTGGAGATCGCGGGCATGACGGGCGCCGTCATCGCCGCGGCTTCCCACCGCATCCCGCTGGTCATGGACGGCGTGATTGCCACTTCCGCGGCGGCGTTGGCGGATGCCTTCGTGCCGGGTGTGCGCGATTACCTCATCGCGGGGCATCAGTCACAGGAAGCTTCCCACAAATACCTGTTGGAACGCCTGGGCAAACGCCCGCTCCTGCAGCTGGATATGCGCCTGGGTGAAGGCACCGGCGCCGCCATCGCGTTCATGCTGGTGGACGCCTCCCTGAATATCCTCCGCGACATGGCGACGTTCGCCTCCGCGGGCATCAGCGATAAAGAGTAATGAGTCAACAGACGAAACCCGATCTTCTCAACGCGGCGGGCATGGCCTTCGGCTTTATGTCGATCCTGCCCGCCCCGCAGCGGAAGGAATGGTCGGACACGGACTTCGGTTACGCCGCGGTCTTCTATCCGCTCGTCGGGGCGGCGATCGGCTGCCTGGCGGGGCTCGGGTATGACCTTCTCGAACGCCTGACTTGGTTCGGCACGGAAGGGCGGGCGCTCTTCGCGCTGCTCGTCTGGGTCGTCCTCAGCGGCGGACTGCATCTCGACGGTCTGGCGGACTGCATGGACGGCTTCCTGTGGTCCGGTGAGGACAAGGCGAAGCGCCTCTCCATCATGAAAGACCCGACCCACGGCACGTATGCCGTCCTCGGGCTGTTCTTCGCGCTCGCGCTGAAGTGGGCCGGGATCGCGAATTCCCCCGCGCTGTATCGGCCGCTTTGGTTCGCCTTCATCGGCGCCGCCGCGCGCTGGGCGATGCTCTCCCTCATCCGCGTCCCTTCCGTCAACCCGACGGGAATGGCCGCCATGCTTCAGAAGCACTGTCCGAAAAACGTCCTGCTCTTGGCGATTCCCGTTCCGCTGATCCTGCTTGCTGTCTGCGGATGGCTGACGCGGGACTGGGTGCGGATCATCCTTGCCGTCCTGCTGACGGCGGGCGTGCCTTGGATTTGGGGACGGATCGCGAAGAAGAAGCTCGGCGGCATCAACGGCGACGTGCTCGGCGCGTGCATTGAGCTGACGGAGCTCGCCTTACTGATCGGAGTGTCCCTCCCATGAGTGAATGGTTCGACGCCCTGCCGTTCCGTATCGGGACGAGCTCGTACATCATCCCCGACGACATTCTGCCGAATGTGCGCTGGCTCGCGGGCAAGGTCCGCGATATTGAGCTGGTGCTGTTCGACATTGATGAATATTGCAACATCCCCGACGCCGCGCAAATTGACGAATTGAACGCCCTCGCCGCGGCTTCGGACCTGACGTACACGGTCCATCTGCCGCTGAATTTGAATTTCTCCGCCGAAGGGAAGGACGTCTCCATCCAAAAGGCGCTGAAAGTCATCAACGCCACCCGCGGACTGAATCCGCGGGCGTTCGTCTGCCACCTCGAATGCAAGGACATTCCGTCCGAGCCGGGGGACGCGCTTCGCCAATGGCAGTCGGAGCGCACCGCCGCGGTGACGGAGCTGCTGAAGGAAGCGGCGATCCCTTCACGGATGCTGGCGGTCGAGAACCTTGAGACCTATCCCGGCGAATGGAACGACCCGGTCATCAAGACGTGCGGGACTTCCGCGACGCTGGACATCGGCCACCTCTTCCTGCAGGGGATCGACCCGGTGCCGGTGATTCACGAACGCGCGGCGGTCACGACGGTGATGCACCTGCACGGCGTGGGCAGCCGCGACCATCAATCCCTGCGCCATATGCCGGCGGAGACGATTCGCGGCATCATCACGGCCCTCATCCGCGAAGACTACCGCGGCGTGCTGACGCTCGAGGTCTTCAACGAGACGGACTTCAGCGAGTCCATGGAAATGATCCGGGAGTGTTTATGAGCCTGACTTTTGTTTTGGGAGGAGCCCGCAGCGGCAAATCCACATACGCGGAGAAGCTCGCCGCGGAATACGGCGATGACGTGATTTACTGCGCCACCGCGGAAATTTACGACGACGAAATGCGCGAACGGGTTCGTCAGCATCGATCCCGCCGTCCCGCGGCTTGGCGTACGATCGAAGCGCCCCACGCCGCGGCGGAGAAGCTGGCGGAGGCATTAAAGGAGAAGCCGGCGAAATGCGTCCTGCTGGACTGCCTCTCGATCCTGACTTCGAACGTCCTGCTCACCCTGCCGGAAGATGTCTACGAGAAGGATGCCTTCGAGACGCTGCGGCAGCAAGAGCTGACCGCCCTCTACGCACTCATCAAATCGACTCCGGAAGTGCGGTTTATCCTCGTCTCGAACGAAGTCGGCATGGGCGTCGTCCCCGCGACAACCCTCGGCCGCACCTACCGCGACCTCCTGGGCCGCGCCAATCAATCCGCCGCG
>CAVCBG010000016.1:0-13486 GCA_963600285.1 Anaerovoracaceae bacterium | reverse complement strand
CTGCCCTCAGCGATATCTCCCCCGCGATGAACTTTTCCACCGTCCCGGAGGCATTCTCCGCCAGGAGGCAGCCTTCGCGGTCGATCCCCCGTACGGTGTAGGGGATCGGTTCACCGCCGGTTTTCGTCAGGGTGACGCGCTCGTCTTTGTACGCCAGGCAGGACTCCCAGAGGTCGAAGAACTCCGGCCGGCCGATCATCGGGCGGACGCGGATGAGCTGGGTGATGAAGCTGCGGATCCATTTCGGACGGGGGATCGCGGTCCCGGTTTCGTCCTCAACGCAGGAGGCGGGGTAGGTGATGCCGCGAATTTCCGGCACGGAGCCGTGGAGGAGGTTGACGCCGATCCCTAAGACCAGCCCGCGCAGCTCCTCACCGCCCCATTGCATTTCACACAGAATGCCGGAAATCTTCCGTCGGTTCAGGAGGACGTCGTTCGGCCACTTGATTTCGCTTTCGATCCCGTAATCCTCCCGCAGCGCCTCGTGAACCGCGAGGCCGACGTACGGCGAGAACAGATTGAGGTTGGCGCGTTCCGTCTCCGTCGGGCGGATGAGGATCGTCATCGGCAGGCTGCTGCCGGGCTGCGTCACCCAAACCCGCTGCATCCGTCCGCGGCCCGCGACCTGCGCCCCGGCGGTGACGATCGTCATATCCGGCGCGTCCCCGGCGGAGAGCTCCATCGCGATGTCGTTCGTGGAGCCGACAGAGTCGTAATAATACAGGTCCCCGACCGGGAGCCCGGCGAGGGCTTCCTTCAGCACGGCGCTGCTCATCTCATTCGCGTTGTTTTCCATTTTCCGTTCCCTCCGTTAAAATCAAAGGCTGCCGGAAACCGACAGCCTTTGAATGGTTCGTTTCGAACGACGGACTTAGTCCTTCTTCGGGGCTTCCATGCCGTTGTGCAGTTCGGTGCGGCCGATGCGGTAAATTTTGGTCCCGCAAACCGGGCAGGTACCGAAGACGACAGCGCTGCCGCGCTTGTTGAAACCGGCGGTGGGATTCTGGATCTCACGCTTAGCCTTGCATTTTACACAATATCCTTCCATTATTTACCTCTTTTCCTTCCAATAAATGAAACTTGCTTGAGCTCGCGCTCAATTTTTCTTGCGTATTCCGTGCCGTTTCGGCTCGTTTCTACGTCTCTGATATTCAGTATACACAATGTTCCCGAAAAATCAAGAGTAATCCGCCCTTTTTTTGAAATACGTTACGAATAACACCCGCACAACCTTAAAGAAACCCGTTTTTAGGACCTCAGAACGCGGTCCGCGGACGGGTTTTTCCGTCCGGATTCACGCAATTCACGCTCGAAGGCCTCGGGATTCTTCAGATAATAATCCTGGTGGTACTCCTCCGCCGGGTAGAAAGGCTTCGCGGGCTCAACGGCAACGGCCGTCTTCTTCCCGGATTGCTGCTCGAGGGCAGCGAGCTTTTCAAGCGTGACGCGGCGTTCGTCTTCATCATTATAATAAACCGCGGCCGTGTACGAAGCCCCGCGGTCAATGAACTGTCCCCCGGCGTCGAAGGGGTCGATATTCAGCAGGAAGATGTCGAGAAGCGTCCCGAAGCTGATCCGTTCCTGATCGTAGTCCACCTTGATCGTCTCCCGGTGATGGGTCTGCTGATGTTTGACCTGCTCGTACGTCGGATCAACTTCATCCCCGCCCTGGTAGCCCGCCGTCACCGCGAGGACGCCTTTTTGAATTTTATACACCGGGGTGATGCACCAAAAGCACCCGCCCGCGAAATACGCTGTCTTCATAAACTGTTATACCCTTTGTCTCAACAACTTGTATATTCAATTATAACACACCGTCCCGGGATGTACAGACAATCACCTTCTTGGGACGTGTACGACGAAATTCAGGAAGAAAGTCACATAACATTTTTCTGAAAATCGGGCGATTTTTCGCTCACGGTTTTTAAACCGTGTTATCATTATTAACATGTTGCCAAGGGCGAACGTATCCTAGACGGATTTCAATCGACCCGAAATCCCGAAACCGGTCTTGGCAATGGAGCAAGAAAGAATTTTCAGGAGAATATTTATGAGTGAAACAGTAAAAGGTACAGTTAAGTGGTTCAACGAGTCCAAGGGTTATGGTTTCCTTGCTCAGCCGGAAGGCGAAGACATCTTCGTTCATTACACCGCCATCCAGGGCAACGGTTTCCGCACGCTGAAGGAAGGTCAGGAAGTTGAGTTCAACGTGGAGAAGGGTCCCAAGGGTCTCCAGGCCAGCAACGTCACCATCCTCTGATCAGCATTCAAGTGCCCGACAGATTCGGCAGCTCCTTTCGGGGAGCTGCTTTTTTATTTCCCTCACCGCGCCGGGATAACAAAAAAGCAGACCTTTGAAAGTCTGCTTTGTGAGCGGTATAGGACTCGAACCTACGGCCTTTGCGATGTCAACGCAACGCTCTAACCAACTGAGCTAACCGCTCGTAACGATATTATTATATACCATCCCGCGAAAAACGCAAGGTATCCGCCCAACTCAATTTTTCCCGCGGGCCATAAAAAAAGCAGACTTTTGAAAGTCTGCTCTGTGAGCGGTATAGGACTCGAACCTACGGCCTTTGCGATGTCAACGCAACGCTCTAACCAACTGAGCTAACCGCTCGCACAAGACTTATTATACGCGTTCCGATAAATAAATCAAGCGATTCGCCGTTTTTTCCGTTTTTTCATGTTCCGCGCGTTTTCACCTCGGGGCAATGTATAATATCAGGAGAAACGGAAGGAAATTTTATGAACACAACCGGCGCGGAAGCGGCCAATCCCTACACCATCGATCCGAGCGTCCTCATCAAGGATGTCTTTATCGTGCTGCTGGCGACGCTGCTCATCGCGCTGATCATCAAGATCATCCTCGACCTTCGCAGGATGCATTACGGAAAGTGAAAACATGCCGGACTTAGACGCATTTTTTGAAGCCATCCGCGCGCAGCGGACTCAACAGGAACCGGAAGCCGACGGTGAGATGTACCTCATCGCCGGGCTGGGCAATCCCGGACGTGAATACCGGGAGAGCCGGCACAATTTCGGCTTCATGGTCATTGACCGCCTCGCCGAACGGCTGAATGTCTCCTTTAATAAAGAACAAATGAAGGCCTTGACCGCGACCGCCTTTTATGAGGGGAAGAAGATCCTCTTGGTCAAGCCGCAGACTTACATGAATGAATCCGGCCGCGCGGTCGTGCCGCTGCTTCATTATTACAAGATCCCGCAGGATCGTCTCTTCGTCATGCACGACGACATGGACCTCCCCTTCGGCACGCTGCGCGTCCGCCCCACCGGCTCGAACGGCGGGCAGAAGGGCATGGGCTCGATCATCACCCAGCTCGGCTCGCAGGATATCTGCCGTCTGCGCTGCGGCATCGGCCATCCGCAGGGACAGCAGCAGGTGGTTGACTTCGTGCTGAACAAATTCGACAAACAGGATGAGGAACTGCTCGCCGCGGTTCTGAACAAAGGCGCCGACTGCGCGCTTGATTTCGTGTCCAAGGGCATCACCTGGTGCATGAATCACTATAACGGACGCGTGGAGGGCTGACCGTGGTCCCGGATGGAATCACCGCGCTGCCCGAGTTTCAGGCACTCCGCGCGCGCGTCGAGAGCAAAGACGACGCGGTCTTCGGTTCGCTGGGACTGCAGCGTTCGGCGCGTTACGTCACGACGGCCGCCTTTTACGCCGCGTTGGGACGGCCGATCCTCTTCCTGACGGACCGCCCGGAACAGGCGCTGCTGGCTTTCGACGAGATCGGATTCTGGCAGCCGAAGGCCGACCGTTACCTCTTCCCCGCCCCGGAACCGCACTTCTATGAGAACGCGGACTGGAGCCTCTCCGTACGCCGCGACCGCATTCAGACCCTGACGCAGCTGACCCGCCTGCTCATCCCCCACACGGATAAGCCCGCCGAAATGCCGCTCGTCATCGCCCCGGTCCGCGCGGTCATGACCCGCTCCCTCGGGCGGGTGAACTTCATCCGCAACCTGAAACAGCTCCGCGTCGGGCAGGAGATCGACCCCGGCAAGCTCTTGAAAATGTGGAACGACACCGGTTATGAAGCCGTGGACGCCGTTCTCGAGAGCGGGCAGTACTCCCGCCGCGGCGAACTGCTGGACGTCTGGCCGCACTCCGAACCCTATCCGCTGCGCGTGGACTTCTTCGGCGATGAGATCGAGTCGATCCACCGCTTCGATCCCTCGACCCAGCGCAACATCGTCAAACTTCAGAAAGCCTACATCCCGCCCGCGAGCGAAGTCATCACCTCCGTCAACCCGGAAGTGGAGATCGAACCCGGCGCCCCGCGGGATTTCTACCTCCCGCTCATCAACCGCGACCCCGCCTGCCTGCTCGACTACCTGCCGAAAGACACGCTCATTCTGGTCGACGACCTCGGCAACGTCAATGACACCGCCGAGGAGCTTGAGGAGGAGGCGGAGAAGCTCCGCGAGGAGAGCATCGAAGTCGGGACGCTGCCGGAGGATTACCCGGAGCCGTATATCAGCTTCTCGGAGCTGAACGACATCATGGAAGACTATCCGCTGATCGACCTCGGCCGTTCGGAAGTCCCGGACAGCTGTTATCTGGCGGACGCCTTCACCCCGGCGGAACGCTTCGGCGGACACCTTGACACCTTCTGCAAGTATCTCCTCAACCGGCGCCGCGCCAAGGACAGCGTGACCGTCGTCAGCCGTCAGGCGGACCGCATTGAGGCGGTTTGGAAAGAGATGAACCCCGCCCCCGGCGAAGGCGTCGACCCGACCTTCACGGAAGACTCCCTCAGCGAAGGCTTCTCCTTCACCGAAGCGGACGGCAGTCATTCGATCGTGATGACGGACTCCGAGATCTTCGGCTGGGAACGTCCCGCCCCGCGCAAGCCCGCCCGCCAATCCATTGACACCCCGGAGAAGTACATCGCCGACCTGAAACCCGGCGACTACGTCGTCCATGTCGATTTCGGCATCGGCGTCTACGGCGGTCTGGTGACGCGCACCTTCGACGGGGTCAAGAAAGATTACCTCGTCGTCAACTACACCGACGACGACCGTCTCTACGTCCCCGTGCATCAGGCGGACCGCCTCTCGAATTACGTCGGCGCGAACGGCAAGGCGCCGGAGGTCACCCGCCTCGGCACGAAGGACTGGCTGAACGCCAAGAACTTCGTCCGCGAGAACGTGCTCGAAGTGGCGAATGAGCTCCTCGAGCTCTACGCCAAACGTCAGGTCACGCCGGGGTACGCCTTCTCGAAGGACAGCATTTGGATGAAAGACCTCGAGGGCGCGTTCCCGTATGAGGAGACGCCGGACCAGAAGGCCGCCATTCAGAAGGTCAAGGAAGACATGGAGGCGCCCCGCCCGATGGACCGCCTGATCTGCGGCGATGTCGGCTACGGCAAGACGGAGATCGCCCTCCGCGCCGCCTTCAAAGCCGCCTGCGACAGCAAGCAGGTCGCGATCCTCGTGCCGACCACCATCCTCGCGCAGCAGCATTACGACACCTTCAAGAAGCGCTTCGCCGCCTACCCGATCAATGTGGAGATGCTCTCCCGCTTCCGCACGAAGAAAGAGCAGACGCAAATCTTAAAGAAACTCAAGGAAGGTGAGATCGACATCATCATCGGCACCCACCGCCTTGTCTCCAAAGACATCGAGTTCAAGGATCTCGGCTTGGTCGTCATTGATGAAGAGCAGCGCTTCGGCGTCTCGCAGAAGGAATTCTTAAAGAAACTCAGAGCGAGAGTTGATGTATTGACGCTGACCGCCACCCCGATCCCGCGGACGCTTTACATGGCCCTGACCGGCGTGCGCGACATCTCGAACATCAACACCCCGCCGTACGAGCGCGTGCCGATCACGACCTACGTCGGCCCTTACTCCGAGAAGATCGTCAAGCAGGCCATCAACCGTGAGATGGAACGCGGCGGGCAGGTGTTCTTCATCCACAACCGCGTGCAGTCCATTTACGCCGTCTGCAATTACCTGCAGCGGCTCGTCCCCAACGCGCGGATCGGCATCGCCCACGGACAGCTGGCGGAGAAGCAGCTCTCCTCCGTCATGGATCAATTCTACAAAGGCGAGATCGACGTCCTGCTCTGCACCTCGATCATCGAGTCCGGTCTGGACGTCCCGAACGCGAACACGCTCATCGTCAGCCGGGCGGACATGTTCGGTCTGGCGCAGCTTTACCAGATCCGCGGACGCGTCGGCCGTTCGAACCAGCGCGCCTACGCCTATTTCTTCCGTCAGAAGAGCCATAAGCCGACCGAGGCCGGACTTGAGCGGCTGGAAGTCATTGCCGAGAACACGCAGTTCGGCGCGGGGTACACCATCGCCATGCGGGATCTCGAAATGCGCGGCGCCGGGGAGATCCTCGGCAGCCGTCAGCACGGCGCCATCGCGTCCGTCGGCTTTCATCTTTACACCCGCATGCTGGCGCAGGCCGTCCGCAGCGTCAAGGAAGTCAAGGGCATCGAGGTTGACGACGAAGCGCTGGGCATCACCCGCGAGATGGCGTACCTCTTCAACCCGATCTCCGTCGAGCTGCCGCTGAATATCGGCATCCCGGAGAGCTACATTGAGGACGACCAGGTGCGCATCAAGCTCTACCGCCGCATGGCGTCCGTCAGCCGGGAGAAAGAGCTCGACGCCCTCTCCGCGGAGTTCGTCGACCGTTTCGGTCCGCTGCCGGTTGAGATCGAGAACCTCATCTACCAGATCCGCGTCAAGATCATCGCCGAGCGCATCGGGCTGACCGCCGTTGTCAAAGAGAATAACGACATCGTCCTCAAATTCCCGAACCTGCCGCACGGCATTGACAAACGCGAGCTGCCGGCGATATCGTCCCGTATCCGCGTCGGCAAGAATTCCTACCGCGTCATCGGCTGCGACTGGAGCGGCACCGACTGGCAGGATGAGCTCATCGGCCAGCTTGCCATGGTCGAGCTGAAATACAAACTCGGACGGAAATAATCAACAGTCTTCCTGATTCGGAAGGCTGTTTTTGATTTAATTCAAAATTGAACTGTTCGAATGTCCCGCGGTAGATTATAATTTACCCTATGAATGCTGAAATTGATCCGAAAACCGTCCATACCGTCACCAACACCGATGAACTCGCAGCAGCATTGACCCGGATCCGTCAGGCGGATGAAGTCGCCATTGACACGGAATCCGACAGTCTGTTTGTCTATTATGAAAAAGTCTGCCTCATCCAGATCACCGCGCTGGGAGAGAGCTACGTCATCGACCCGCTTGAAACCGGAAACCTCGCCCCCTTGGGGGAGATTTTCGCCGACCCGAAAGTGCTGAAGATCTTCCACGCCGCCGAGTATGACATTATGTGCCTGAAACGCGACTACGGCTTCACCTTCGTGAATCTCTTCGACACCATGCAGGCCGCCCGCATCCTCGGACGCAAAGAGGTCGGCCTCGGCGCGCTGGTGGAGAACGAATTCGGCATTCATCTCGACAAGAAATACCAGAAAAGCAATTGGGGCATCCGTCCCCTTTCCAAAGAAATGCTGAAATACGCCGTGTGCGACACCCGTTTCCTCAGCGCGTTGAAGGACCGCTTCAGCGCGGAGCTCGAGGAACGCGGACTGTCGGACCTGGCCGCGGAAGACTTCAAGCGCCTCTGCCGGCTGCCGGCGGGCTCCCCGGAGCCCATTGAGACAGTCTGGTGGAAGGTTGCCGGCGGCGTTGAGCTGGATAAGCAGCAGATCGCCGTCCTGCAGTCCCTGTGTGAATTCCGCGAAGAAGCCGCGCGCCGCCGCGACCTGCCTCCCTTCAAAGTGATGTCCGGCAAAGGTCTCGTCAGCATCGCGGTTGAAAACCCGCAGAACGAACGCGCCCTCCGCTCCATCAAGGGCCTCGGCCGCACGGTCATTGACCGCTACGGAAAGGATTTACTCAGCATCAACCGAAACAGCCGCAGCAGCCGCAAGAAGGTCCCGATGCCGCCGATTCAGGTTCATCCCTCCAACGGCATCCTCAGCCGCCGGGAGCGCCTGAAGAACTGGCGCCGCGATACAGGCCTTGAGATGGATCTGCCCTCCGATGTCATTCTCCCGCGCGAGTTGATGGATACCATCGCCGAGACCGGACCGGAGACGACGGAGCAGCTGCGTGAATTGATGAAAGACTGCCCGGCGCGTTACCGACGCTTCGGGGACCGCATCCTCTCAATCTCCACCAACGGCGAAAGGAAGTGACCTATGCTCTCCCGCGTTTACTCATGCGCCATCACCGGCATCAACGGAACGATCATCGAGGTTGAAATTGATACCTCCTACACTGATGTACCGAAGACGATTGTCGTCGGCCTGCCGGACTTGGCCGTGCAGGAGAGCAAAGAACGCGTCCGCGGCGCCATCCGCAACTCCGGCTTGAAGAACCTGCGGGACCGTGTCACCGTCAATCTCGCGCCCGCGGACCTGCGCAAGGAAGGTCCCTGCTTCGACCTCCCCATTGCCATCGGCGAATTAGCCTGCAAGGATGGATTCTGGATCCCGGAACTCGAAAAAACCTTGATCATCGGCGAACTCTCCCTCGACGGGACGGTGCGCCACGTCCGCGGCATCCTGCCCGTGACGCTGAAAGCGCGGGAGGAAGGCTTTGAACGCGTCTGCGTCCCTGCCTGCGACGCGCCGGAAGCCGCGCTGATCCCGGGCATTGAGGTGCTGCCGGTTCATACCCTGATCGAGCTTTATCAGCACTTCACCGGGGAGAAAAAGATTGAGCCCCAGCAGCCCGCGGATGTCGACCAGCAGACCGCTGTCGTCAAGACCGACTTCAGCGAGATCAAGGGACAGGAGCACGCCAAACGCGCGTTGGAAATTGCCGCGGCGGGCGCGCACAACGTCCTGATGAGCGGATCCCCCGGCACCGGCAAGACCCTGCTGGCGCGGGCGCTTCCCTCCATCCTGCCGCGTATGACCTTCGAGGAAAGCCTCGACGTCACCCGCATCTACTCCATTGAAGATATGCTCCCGCCGGACACGCCGCTCATCCGCGTGCGTCCGTTCCGCGCCCCGCATCACACCGTCAGCTACGCCGGCCTGGTCGGGGGCGGCAACATCCCGCACCCCGGCGAGATTTCACTCGCCCACCGCGGCGTGCTCTTCCTCGACGAGTTCCCGGAGTTCGACCCCCGCGTTCTCGAAGTGCTCCGCCAGCCGCTTGAGGACAAAGTCGTCACCATTTCCAGAGCCATGGGCTCCTTCAGCTTCCCCGCGAACTTCATGCTCGTGGCGGCGATGAACCCCTGCCCCTGCGGCTACTACGGCGACCCGTCCCACCGCTGCACCTGTTCTCAGGGACAGATCTTCCGCTACCAGAAGCGCATCTCCGGCCCGCTCCTCGACCGCATTGACATTCAGATCAACGTGCCGCGCGTGGATTACGAGAAGCTCAGCGCCGACACCGTCGGGGAGCCTTCGGACGTCATCCGTGCCCGCGTGGAAGCGGCCCGCGACATCCAGCGCGCCCGTTACAAGGATATCAAGGGCGTGACCTGCAACTCCGAAATGACCCCGGCGGAGATCCGCCAATTCTGCAAACTTGACGCGGAAGGAGAGAAGCTGATCAAGGGCGTCATGCTCCATTATCAGATCTCCGCCCGCGTTTATCACCGGCTTTTGAAGCTGGCGCGTACCATCGCCGACCTGAACGGTTCCGAATCCATCACCTCCGCGCACATTGCCGAAGCGATTCAATATCGGCCGCGAAGCGTGCAGTAATTTACGAAGGGAGTAAAAAATTATGATCGACAATGAAATGAAGAAAAAGCTGATTGAAATGGCGGATAAAGCCAGAGAGCACAGCTATGTACCTTATTCCCACTATCCCGTGGGCGCCGCCCTGCTGACGAAAAGCGGGGAGATCTTCACCGGCTGCAACATTGAGAATTCGTCCTTCCCTGTCACTGTCTGCGGGGAACGCTGCGCGATCTTCAAGGCCGTCAGCGAAGGCTTCCGTGAATTCGAGGCCATCGCCATCGTCACCAACAACGGCGGCTCTCCCTGCGGATCGTGCCGTCAGGTCATGTGCGAGTTCGCCACGGACATGGAAGTGATCTGCGCCGACAACGATCACAACATCACCATTGATAAAACCGCGCTTGAGCTGCTGCCCGGCGCCTTCACCCCGGAGAGTCTTCAGGTTCTCTGATCAGCCTTGGAACGCTCGCGCCACTTTCAGGGACTCGTCGTCCGCCATACGAATTACGACGAAGCCGACCGTTTCATCACCTTCCTGACCCCGTTCCAGGGCAAAGTCTCCGCCCTCGCGAAAGGCGTCCGCAAGATGAACTCACGGAAGGCGGGCCACCTCCAGCCCTTCACTTACGCGGACGTCCAGCTCTCGAAAGGGCGCGGCGCGTCTTGGCTGGTGACGCAGGTCTCCACCATCGAGGCCTTCCCGGCGATTTGGGAAGACCTGAATAAGACCGTCCGCACCTCCTGCATTCTGGAGCTGGCGGAGCGCTTCTCCATGGAGGAGATGGCCAACGTCCCGCTCTTTCAGCTGACCTTGAACACGATCCGCCGTATCGCGCTGCTGGACGACATTTACCCCGTGAACCGCTACTTCGACATTCAGCTGCTCGCGGTGACGGGATACCGTCCGCAGCTGCATGAATGCGTGCTCTGCAAGAAGAAGATCGAGCCGGTGGACCAATACCTGCATTACGGACTGGGCGGCGTGCTCTGCCCGGAGTGCGGCGTGAATACGCAGGGCGCCCGCCGTATTTCCATGCGGACGCTGAAATATTTCCGTTATTATCAGACGCGCTCCTTCAATGAAGCGCTGGCGGCCGGCTGGCCCGAGGACATCCGCATGGAGTCCGAGAACCTGCTCACCGGATACGAGAGTTACCTGCTGGAACGCAAGACCAACAGCCAGCAGTTCCTGGAAAACATGTAAAGAATCAACGGAGAAACACCCTATGGAACAGAAAATCAGAGCCGGCGTGATCGGCTGCGGAAAAGTCGGTCCGTTTCATGCCGACGCTTATCAAAAAATTGACAACTGCGAGCTCTGCGCCGTCTATGATGTCGACGCGGACCGCGCCGAGGCTTTCGCGAAGCGTTACGGCGCGAAGGCGTACACCTCCATCGAGGCCATGATCAAGGACAGCGGACTGAATGTCGTCAGCGTCTGCACGCCGCATCCGGTTCACCGCGCCGCCGCGGTGGAAGCGCTGAAGTACGGCGCGAACATCGCCATCGAGAAGCCGCTGGCGTCCACGCTTGAGGACTGCGACGCCATTCTTGACGCCGCGCATGAAGCCGGCACCACCGGCACCGCCATCTGCCAGCGCCGTTTCTTCCCGCCCTCGATGCGCATCCGCAAAGCCATTGACGACGGCAAGATCGGCCGTCCCATCCTCGGCACGGTCAATATGTACGGCTGGCGCGACGCGAAGTATTACGCCTCCGATCCCTGGCGCGGCACCTGGAAGGGTGAAGGCGGCGGCGTCCTGGTGAACCAGGCTCCGCATCAGCTGGACCTCCTCCTCTGGTACATGGGCGAGATCGACGAGCTTTACGGCATGTGGGACACGCTGAACCATCCCGGCCTTGAGGTCGAGGACACTGCCTTGGCGGTGATCCGCTTCAAGAACGGCGGTCTGGGCAACATCGTCGTCTCGAACTCCCAGAACCCCGCGCTCTACGGCCGCGTCCATGTTCACGGTGAAAACGGCGCGTCCGTCGGCGTACAGACCGACGGCGGGGCCATGTTCATCGCGGGCGTATCTTCCATCACCGAAGCGCCGTACAATGACATTTGGACCGTCAAGGGCGAAGAGGACCTCAAAGATCAATGGAAGGCCGAGGACGAAGCTTACTTCCAAACCATCGACGCGACGACGCACTTCCATTACGTGCAGCTGAAGGATTTCGTGGACGCCCTCCGCGAAGGACGCAAGCCGCTGATCTCCCTCGAGGACGCGCGTCAGACGGTGGAGCTTTTCACCGGCATCTACCGTTCGCAGCGGGATCACAAGCCCGTCAAATTCCCGCTCGTCCCCGAACACGGGTCGGATATGGACGGCCGTCTGGGGTAAGGTTTACAAAATTACCTTGAGTTAATTTACAAAACTCATTATAATGAAAACAGAGGATAAAAGAAAATGGCAAAAATCGTCAACTACGATCAGGAAATGATCGACTTCAAGCCGACCAAAGATTTCTTCGTCGGCATTGACTCCGACGGCTGCGTCTTTGACGCGATGGAGTTAAAGCATAAGGAATGTTTCATCCCCTCGACCATCAACGTCTGGGGACTTCAGACCGTGTCCCGCTTCGCCCGCGAAGTGCACGAATTCGTGAACCTTTACTCGAAGTGGCGCGGCCTCAACCGCTGGCGCAACATCATCCGCACCATTGACATGCTCCAGGAACATCCGGAAGTCAAGCGCCGCGGCTTTGAATGCCCGAACATCGAGGGCCTCCGCGGCTTCGTCCAGAGCGGCGCCTCCCTCAGCGACGCCGGCCTCTACGGCTACATGCGCGAACACGCCTCCCCGGACCTTTACCAGGGCGCGCGCTGGTCTTCGGATGTCAACTCCGCCATCGAGCACATCTGCCACGGACTGATGCCGTTCGCCCCGGTGAAGCCCAGCTTCGAGGCGCTGAAGGGACAGGCGGACCTCGCCTGCGTCTCCGCGACCCGCAACAACGACCTCGCCCGTGAATGGACCTACGCCGGCATTCTCGACGACGTTGAGCTGCTCTGCGGACAGGAAGTCGGCACCAAGGAGCGCATCCTTGCCCTGACCGCGCAGAACAAGTACCCGAAGGATCACATCCTGATGATGGGCGACGCCCCCGGCGATATGGCCGCCGCGCACGCCACCGGCGCCCTGTTCTTCCCCATCAATCCGGGCTACGAGGCCGATTCCTGGGACCGCTTCTACAATGAAGGCTACAAGAAATTCCTCGACGGGACCTACGCGGGCGCTTACGAAGAGAAGCTCATCGCCGACTTCGAGAAGCTGCTCCCCGAAAAGGCTCCGTGGGAGAAGTAAGTCCGGCATAACTTTTTGATTAGTCGCGGCTAATATTATAAGAAAATCATGTATAATGAGATAAGAGGTAGTTATGAAAATACATGAATCCGCAGAAGATTATCTTGAAATGATCCTGATGCTGCAGCGCAAGAAGGGCAACGTCCGCTCGATTGATATTGTCCGTGAGATGAACTTCTCGAAGCCGAGCATCAGCATCGCGATGAAGAAGCTCCGCGACGACGGATTGATCACCGTCGACGAAGACCATTACATTCATCTGACCGATGAAGGCCAGGAGATCGCCGAGCGCATCTACGAGCGCCACATCGTCATCGGCCAAATGCTCATGAATATCGGCGTCGACGAGACGACCGCTGTCAAAGAGGCCTGCCGAATGGAGCACGTCATCAGCCAGGATACATTCGAGAAGCTGAAGGCCGCGATCAACGACAATACGCTGTTCAAGAA
>CAVCBG010000015.1:0-13726 GCA_963600285.1 Anaerovoracaceae bacterium | reverse complement strand
ATGACCATCGCCAGCACCGCGCAGATCACCACCGCCTGGCGCCAGTTGCGAAGCAGGAACGCCGGCGAGACGATGTTCAGGCGGGAGAGAATATAGATGATCACCGGCATCTCAAACACAACGCCGATCCAAAAAATCAAATTCGTGGAAAAAGAAATATAATCCGACGGGCGGATCTCGGTTTTGATCCCCATGAACGAAGTCAGGAACGGCACCGCCGCCGGGAGCACGACGAAGTACGCGAAGCAGACCCCCGCCAGGAAAAAGAGAATGACCGCCGGCAGGAACTTGAAGAGCAGGCGTTTCTCATTCGGTTTCAGCGCGGGCAGAATGAACGCCAGCGCCTCGTAAGCGATCAACGGAAAGGCGAGAATGAACCCCGCCAGCAGCGCCACATCGAAGACCGCCGAGACGTTCTCCGTGATCTCGATGGATTTCAGCTCCGACATCCCGCCGATGGGACGGCAGAGCAGCTCCATGATCTGCCCGCTGAAAAAGAAACAGATCACCACCGCGAGAACCAATCCGCCCGCGGCAATGATCAGCCGTCTGCGCAGCTCCACGATGTGCTCCTCCATCGCCCCGAACATCTCGGAGGCGGAGGGCGCTTTTTCCTCGAAGCTGCCGTCACTCATGTTTTTTCTCATCCCGCAGCGAATCCCGCAGCTCGGTATCCGTTTTGCGCAGCTCCCCCGTGACCTCACGGAGGGAGTCTTCCATCTCCTTCAAGCCGGACTCACGGTAAAGCTCCCCCTTGACGGTGTTGACGTCGTCCACCATGCCGAGGAACGAACGCCAGGTGTCGGAGCGGGCGAAGGCGCGGATGGCTTTCGCGGCGCTGCGGGCGTTCTCCTTCATCTTGTTCGGGCCGAACAGAATGAGCATGATCACCAGCAGCAGGATCACTTCCCGGATGCCGATATTGAAGAAACGCATTATTTCTCTTCTTTGTCCTTATCGTCGGACTGCTTTTCCTCGGCGGGTTTCTCCGCGGACTTCTCGGCGGATTTGTCTCCGTCCGCGAGGCCTTCTTTGAAAGCGGTGATGCTGCTGCCGAGTTCACGGGCGATCTTGCTGATGCGCCCCGGGCCGAAGAGCAGAATGACGATGACGAGTACAATGATGATCTCAGCGATGCCGGGTCTCCACATAGTTTTCTCCTTTCACGGCGCGAAGCCGTTCTCTAATATTGTACTTGAATACCGCGAAGCGGGCAACGTGAAGTTTGAAGAATGTGCGAGCCCCGCGCCGTCCGGACACATTTTTGATATAATAGACGCGGAGGTGTAAGCATGAGATTCATTTCCTGGAATGTGAACGGTCTGCGCGCCTGTATGGGCAAGGGCTTTATGGATTTTTTCAACGCGGCTGACGCGGATTTCTTCTGCCTGCAGGAGACCAAAATGCAGCCCGGTCAACTGACGCTGGAGCTGCCCGGCTACCGCCAGTATTGGTACAGCGCCGAGAAAAAAGGCTACTCCGGCACCGCGGTGTTCTCGAAGCACGAGCCGCTCTCCGTTGTTTACGGACTGCCGCAGGACATTCACAACCACGAAGGGCGCGCCATCACCCTTGAGATGCCCGAATTCTACCTCGTCAATATCTACACCCCGAACGCCCAGGACGGTCTGGCGCGGATCGACTACCGCATGCAGTGGGAGGATGACTTCCGCGCGTACGTCACGGAGCTGGACAAGACCAAGCCGGTCATCATGTGCGGCGATATGAACGTCGCCCACGAGGAAATTGACCTCAAGAACCCCGGCCCGAACCGCGGGAACGCCGGCTTCTCCGACCAGGAACGCGGTCAGATCTCGAATATGCTCGCGGCCGGGTTCGTGGACTCGTTCCGTCATTTTTACCCGGACGTCACGGGCGAATACAGCTGGTGGAGCTACCGCATGAAGGCGCGGGAGCGGAACGCGGGCTGGCGCATTGACTACTTCCTCGTTTCCGAACGCCTGACGCCGAAGATGACGAAGGCCGCCATTCATCAGGAAATTTACGGCAGCGACCACTGCCCGGTTGAGCTGGAAATGGACTTATGAAACAATTCTCACAGGCAACGTTGGACTTCCTCTTCGAAGTCTGGTCGCGCAACGACCGCGTCTGGTATCACGAAAATAAAGAAACCGGCCGAATCGTGCTGCAGGAGCCGTTCATTGATCTCGTCCGCGCGCTGCAGCCGACGATGCTCGCCATTGACCCGCGCATGGATGTCTCCGAGAAGCGCATCGCCCGCGTCTACCGCGACGCGCGGATCGTCGGCAACGGTCCCTTCTTCCGCGATCATATCTGGTGCACCTTCAGCCGCGGCCGCGATGTCTATCACGGCTACCCCGGCTTCTATTTTGAAGTGTCGACCCGCGGCTTCGGCTACGGGCTCGGTTATTACGTCCCCGCGAAGGAATCCGTGGACGCCGTCCGCGAGATGATCCTCGCGGAGGATCCCGCCTTCGTGAAGGCCTTCAAGGCCAACAAACGGCAGAAGGTCTTCACCTTCGAAGGGGAAAGTTACAAACGAAATCATTATCCCGAGGCGCCGGAGGCGTATTGGGATTGGCTCAACCGCAAGGGATTCGTCTGGACGGTCGAGAGCGATGACACGGAGCTGCTTTTCAGCGACCGTCTCGCGGACACCGTCGCGGCGGATTTCAAGAAGATCGCCCCGATCTATGACTTTTTGATCAAGGCTGAGTCGAGCTGGAGAGAGTGATCTCAAGGAGGAACATACGGACCTTTGTAAAGTACTCGCGCAGGAGCTGAACATCCGCCCCGCACAGGCGGAAGCGGCCGTGCGCTTGATTGATGAGGGGAACACCATCCCTTTTATCGCCCGCTACCGCAAGGAAGCCACCGGCGAGCTGAATGATGAAGTGCTGCGCAACCTGGATGAACGGCTGAAGTATCTCCGTTCGCTGGAGGAGCGCAAGGCGCAGGTTTTGGAGAGCATCTCCGCCCAGGGGAAGCTGACGGATGAACTTCGTGCCCGCGTGGAGGCGGCGGAGACCTTGACCGCGGTCGAGGACCTCTATCTCCCCTACCGCCCGAAGCGCCGCACCCGCGCCATGATCGCGAAGGAAAAGGGACTGCAGGGCTTGGCGGACGCGCTGCTCGCGCAGACGCCGGGGCTCGATCCCGAAAAGGAAGCGGAGAAGTACGTCGACCCCGCCAAGGAAGTGAATTCTTCCGCCGAGGCGCTTGCCGGCGCGCGGGACATCATCGCCGAAGCGATTTCCGAAGAAGCGCAGTACCGCGCCTTCATCCGCACCGCGACCTTCTCCGAAGGCAGCATCGTGACCGCTGTCCGCGAGAAGGGCAGCGAGTCCGTCTATGAGATGTATTACGACTACCGCGAGGCCTTGAAGAAGATCCCCGGCCACCGCGTGCTTGCCATCAACCGCGGCGAGGCCGAGAAGGTGCTGACGGTCAAGATTGAGGCGCCGGAGGAGAAGATCCTCTACTTCCTCGAACGCCGCATCGTCAAGAACGGCTGCGGCGAGGCGGTCAAAGCCCAGCTTCTCGAAGCCGTGCGCGACAGCTATAAACGGCTGCTCGCTCCCGCCATCGAGCGCGAGATCCGCAATTCCCTCACCGAGACCGCCGAGGACGGCGCCATCAAGGTGTTCGGGAAGAACCTCGAGCAGCTGCTGATGCAGCCGCCCATCTCCGGCAAAGTCGTCCTCGGCTGGGATCCCGCCTTCCGCACCGGCTGCAAGCTGGCCGTCCTGGACGCGACCGGCAAGGTGCTGGACACCATCGTGATCTACCCCACCGAGCCGCAGAAGAAGATCGCCGAGTCCAAGAAGATCCTCAAAGCCCTGATCAAGAAGTACCACGTCGAGCTGATCTCCCTCGGCAACGGCACCGCCTCCCGTGAGTCCGAAGCGGTCATTGTCGAGCTGCTGAAAGAGATCGACGAACCGGTGCAGTACGTCATCGTCAATGAAGCCGGCGCCTCGGTCTACTCCGCGAGCAAGCTGGCCACCGAGGAGTTCCCGAACTTCGACGTGGGGCAGCGCAGCGCCGCCTCCATCGCCCGCCGGCTGCAGGATCCGCTTGCCGAGCTGGTGAAGATCGATCCGAAGTCCATCGGCGTCGGGCAGTATCAGCACGATATGAATCAAAAGAAATTGGACGAGACCCTGACCGCGGTCGTTGAGGACTGCGTGAACCGGGTCGGCGTTGACCTGAACACCGCGTCCGTCTCCCTGCTGGAATACATCTCCGGCATCTCGAAGACCCTCGCGAAGAACATCGTCGCCTACCGCGACGAGAACGGCTCCTTCAAGTCCCGCAAAGAGCTGCTGAAGGTGCCGAAGCTCGGCGCGAAGGCATACGAGCAGTCGGCGGGCTTCATGCGCATCAACGGCGGGAGCGAACCGCTGGACGCCACGGCTGTCCATCCCGAGTCGTATGCCGCCGCGGAACAGCTGCTCAAGGAACTCGGCTGCACGAAGAACGACATCGGCAAGCTCAATCTGCTCAGCCGCAAGGCCGGGAACGCGAAGCTCTTGGCGCAGAAGCTCGGCATCGGCGAGATCACATTGCGCGACCTGTTGAGCGAGCTCGAGAAGCCCGCCCGCGACCCGCGCGATGAGATGCCGAAACCGATCCTGCGCACGGATGTGCTCGAGATGAAAGACCTCAAGGAAGGCATGATCCTCCGCGGCACGGTCCGCAACGTGATCGACTTCGGCGTGTTCGTGGATATCGGCGTGCATCAGGACGGTCTCGTTCACATCTCCCAGCTGTCGAAGACGAAGTTCGTCAAGCATCCGCTCGAGGTCGTCAGCGTCGGCGATGTTGTTGATGTCAAGGTGCTGAGCGTTGACCCGCAGCGGAAGCGTATTTCGCTGTCGATGATCCTGGATTGAGTGATGAGAAAGACCCCGTTCCTCGTTCTGCTCGCGGCGCTGCTCTGCTTTATGAATGCCGCGGCGGAGGACAGCTTCGGCATCGTCCCGCCGGAGTTCCCCTCCGGCAGCGGCTCCACGGCGGATCAGCTGGACGCGATTATCGCCCGCGTTGATCAAGAAGGCCTGCCGCCCTCGCATCGGATGCGCATGCTGTACGAATGGATGACGGGGAAATTCGCTTACGATGAGACGGATGACTTCGCCGTGACGGAAGAGCTCTCCGCGGGAGACGCCGCGGCGGAGCTTTACACGATCTTCCGTGACAACGCCGCGGGCGACGGCGGGTATGCCCTGCTCGCGCATTCCCTCATGGAGCGGCTGGGCTATCCGACCGTGATCATTACCGGTGAATTGCAACTTCCGGACGGTGAGATTCGTATTCATCAATGGAACTACGTACAATACAGCGGCAATTGGTATCACTTCGACCCGCTGGGGGAGAAGCTGAACCCCGCGCTGAACGGGTTCATGAATGTAGATAAAGAACTCAAGGACGGCCCGCTGCGTTGGGACGCCGAGGCGCTCCCCGAATCCGCTGAATACGCCGTCAGCGCCGTCGGCTGTGCCTGTACGGTAGAAATCGACTGACTCCCTCGGCTCAACACCGAGGCCTGCGTAAAGGAGAAAAAATCATGAAGAAAACATTGCTTTTTGTCTGCGCGCTGCTCGCGCTGTGCCTGTGTGGAAACGCCTTCGCCGAGGCGGATGTTGATTCCCAATTGGCGCTGATGGCTTCGCTGCCGAATCTCGGCGTGGATACCACCCTGCAGCCCTGGAATTATGTCGTCACCGATCTGGACCGCAACGGCCGGTTGGAACTGATCACCGCGACCCTGCAGGGGACCGGGCTTTACACCTACCTCAACGTCTACGAAGTCAGCGAAGACGGCAGCGAACTCGTTCCCGTCGAACTGATGTGGGGTGAGACCGATTCCGCGCCGGATATCTGCATCGCTTCCGTTCCCGCGTGGGAAGACGCCGAGACCGGCCGCATGACGATCGTCGTTGAGGACATGATCCGCAACGGCTACGCCGAGACCTACCTCTCCCAGCGCGCGGTATGGCTTGAAGACGGCAAGCTCTACGCCGACACCCTCGCGAGCGGCTCCCTGATCTGCAGCGACATCAACACCTGCGAAGAGACCTACACCGACGCTGCCGGCAATGCCATCGACGGTGAGGAATACGCCGTCATCGGCTCGACCACGTTCGGCAAGCCCGCGGATCAGAACCTGACCCTGAATTGGCAGATGCTCGACACCGACGTCCCGGTCAGCGTCGCGGACCTGCGCGCCGCGCTGAGCCTGTTTGAGACGGCTGATTAATTCGTCATTGAATGTCTTGATTTCGCCGTGAAATCATGCTATAATATCGGTACAGTCATTAGAAGATTGTACTTGCTTTGGTAAACCGAAGGAGTGGGGGCGGCCCCACTCCTCTGTTTATAAGGAATCGGAGAAACAAACGGCGTCGAAAGATGCCGAGAGCAGTCCGCGGCGCTCCCGCGGAATAGATTTATCAGGAGATCGAAAAAAGGATGAAGAGCGAATTTGTCCTGGCTTTCAACGAGGTGCTGGATGAGAAGCAGCTGCCCCGTGAAGTAATTGTTCAAGCACTGGAATCGGCGATGGTTTCCGCCTATCGCAAGGCTGTGACCGCGTCCAACGCGCAGTATGTTGAAGCGAAGATGGATGTCGAGACCGGTAAATTCAAGATTTTCGCGGAAAAGGAAGTCGTGGACGACGTCCTCGATGACCGCACCGAAGTGACGCTTGAAAAGGCTCGCGAAGTCGATCCCGCCGCCGAGATCGGCGACATGGTTGTCGTTGAGTCCACCCCGAGCGATTTCGGCCGTGTCGCCGCGCAGACCGCCCGCCAGGTGATCCAGCAGCGCATCCGCGACGCCGAGCGCAGCACCCAGGTCAACCATTTCCAGAAACAGGTCGGTGAGATCGTCTCCGGTGTGGTTCAGTCCATCAACCGCGACGCCTATACCATCGGTCTGGACAAGAAGGCCGAGGGCACGCTCCCGCAGGAACAGCTGATCCGCGGCGAACGCTTCCACATGCATGACCGCGTCCGCGCCCTGGTTGTCGACGTGAAGGACAATCCCCGCGCCCCGCAGATCATTCTCTCCAGAACGCACAGAGATTTCCTGCGCCGCCTGCTTGAGAACGAAGTCCCCGAAATCTTCCACGGCATCGTTGAGATCCGCGCCATCACCCGTGAACCGGGCGAACGCGCGAAGATTGCCGTCTCCGCCACGCAGCAGGGCATTGACCCGGTCGGTGCCTGCGTCGGCCTCCGCGGCGTCCGCATTCAGGCCATCGTCCGCGAACTGCACGATGAGAAGATCGACGTCATTGAGTGGAGCGCCGACCCGGTGGTCTTCATCTCCAAGGCCATCAGCCCGGCCCGCGTCGTCGGTGTCTACCTCGGCGAAGGCAATAACGCCACCGTCATCGTCCCCGACGATCAGCTCTCCCTGGCGATCGGCCGCGACGGCCAGAACGTCCGCTTGGCTGCCCGCCTGACCGGCTGGCGCATTGACATCAAGAACGTCTCCGAATGCGCTTCCGCGCTGCTTCACACCTACGAACAGGGTGAAGACACCGTGATCGCCCGCGAGAACGAGGAAGAGAACATCGTCATCAGCGCGGCCGACCTCTTCGCCGGTGAGGAATCCTCCATCGAGAAGGTCCGCGAGATCCTGGCGAAGAAAGCCAACGGCCAGACTGTCAGCAATGACGAATCCGAGACGCTGAACGCCTTCGTTGACCGTGTTGAGAAGCGCAAGGCTTCCTACCTGCAGGTCAGCGTTGCCGACGTCCTGAAGTCTCTGGACGAGAAGGACCTCTCCTACGAGAAGATCCAGTCCCTGCCGCTTTCCGAATCCGGTCTGGCGGCTCACGTCTGCAAGACCCTCGAGAGCGCCGGTTACCGCTCCTTCGGCGATATCTACTCCGTCATGAAGATCGACCCGGGCATGCTTTACAAGGTCCAGGGCATCTCCTCCGAAGTCATGAGCGACCTCGCCCGCATCTCCGGCTTCGTCGGCCAGCATGAGACCGTCGAGGAGCCGATTGCCGAGCCCGAACCGGTCTCCGAACCGGAACCGGTTGAAGAACCCGAACAGACCGCGGAACCCGAACCGGCCGCCGAAGCTGTTGAGGAACCCGCTGCCGAACCTGAACCGGCTGCCGAAGAACCCGCCGAGGAACAGGAAATGTCCATGGAAGACATTTTCAACTCCGTCCAGTCCGATCTGAGCAGCATGAGCGGCTACGAAGAGGATGAAGAAATGCCGGGCGATGACTATTCCAAGCCGGGCAAGAAGGGCAAGAAGAACAAGAAGGGCCGCGAGATCGAGTACGATCCCGAGAGCGGTTCCACCACCGTCCGCCGCAAGCACAAGCGCGGTGATGATGATTGGGGCTGGTAATTTCAAAATTACCGGATAAAGGAATGAAAACGGAGAATCAACCGAAGAAACACATCCCGCAGCGGACCTGCGTCGCCTGTCGGGAAGTGAACGAGAAACGTTCTCTGCTCCGCATCGTGAAAACGCCGAACGGCGTTCAGCTGGATAAAACAGGCCGTTTACCCGGCCGGGGCGCGTACCTTCACGATTCGAAAGAATGCTGGGAGAAAGCTTTGAAGAAAGGCATCCTGGCGCGGAGCCTGAAGACCGAGATCAGCGAGTCCGACATGGAAGCGCTGACGAAGGTGATGGAGGAACTTAACTGAACCTTCCGGTCGAACCTACGGCCTGAACTTTTGAGATCGAACAAGATTTGAAAGGAGTGATAACGATATGGGCGCTGCTAAGAAAAAAGAAATTCCTGTCTCGATTACTGTCCGCGACCTGGCGAAACTGCTGGAAACGACCAGTATTCAGGTTATCAAAATCTTAATGGCGAACGGCGTGATGGCCAACATCAACCAGACCATCGACTTCGATACCGCCGCCATTGTTGCCAGCGAAATCGGCTATGAAGCTGTTCCGGAAAAGCTGGAGGAGGAAACCAACGAGAAGGATAACGGTGAGGTGCCGCTCTGGCGTCAGATCATTGACAAAGAGGACCCCCGCAGCCTGACACCGCGTCCGCCGGTTGTCACCATTTTGGGTCATGTAGACCACGGTAAAACATCCCTTCTGGACGCGATCCGCAACTCGAATGTCACCGCCGGTGAGGCGGGCGGCATTACGCAGCACATCGGCGCGTATCAGGTCGAGCATAACGGCAAACTGATCACCTTCCTGGATACGCCGGGCCACGCCGCCTTCAGCGCGATGCGCGCCCGCGGTGCCCAGGGCGCGGATATCGTCATTCTGGTTGTCGCCGCGAACGACGGCGTCATGCCGCAGACGAAGGAAGCGATTGCTCACGCGAAGGCCGCCCGAGTGCCGATCGTCGTCGCGATGAACAAAATGGACCGCTCCGACGCGAACCCGGACCTGGTCAAGAAACAGCTCGCCGATCACGGCCTCACCCCCGATGAATGGGGCGGCGACACGATGATCGTCCCTGTTTCCGCGAAACAGCGCATGGGCATTGAGGACCTGATGGAAGCCGTCCTGCTGACGGCCGACTCCATGAAGATCGAAGCCAACCCGAAGGGCAAGGTCTTCGGTACCGTCATTGAAGCCAAAGTCGACCACGCCAAGGGCGTCCTCGCGACCCTGCTGGTGCAGAACGGTACGCTCGGCATGGGCAACGTCGTCCTGGCCGGCAACTCCCACGGCAAGATCCGCGCGATGTTCGACTTCAAGGGCAAGAAGATCCAGAAAGCCGGACCTTCCACCCCTGTCCAGATCATGGGCCTGACCGATGTCCCGTCCGCGGGTGATATTTTCCAGGTCTGCGCGACCGAGAAGGAAGCCCGCGCCATCGTTGAGACCCGCAAGCTCGAGGCCGCCGCGAACAAGACCAAGAAGACGTTCACGCTGGAAGACCTCTTCAAGCGCGCGCAGGAAGGCGAAGTCAAGGAACTCTGCCTGGTGCTCAAGACCGACGTTTCCGGCTCCATTGAGCCGATTGAGAACGAACTGAAGGACCTGAGCAAGGAAGGCGAGATCAAGGTCAACATCCTGCATTCCGAAGCCGGCGCCATCAGCGAGAATGATGTCATGCTCGCCGCCGCGTCCCACGGTATCGTCATCGGCTTCAACGCGCAGCCGGACCCGGTTGCCAAGAAGAAGGCCGAGGACGAAGGCGTCTCCATCCGCTGCTATAACATTATCTACCGTCTGAAGGAAGATATTGAGAAGGCGCTGAAGGGTATGCTCGAGCCTGAGTATCAGGAAGTCACCAACGGCAAGGCCGAAGTCCGCGCCACCTTCAAGATCTCCAAGCTCGGCGTGATTGCCGGCAGCCGTGTTCTCGAAGGCGAGATCAAGAAGGGCGCCCGCGTCAAGGTGATCCGCGACGGTGAAGAGATCCATAAGTCCGAAGTCTCCTCTCTGCGCCATGAGAAGGATGACGTCAAGGAAGTCAAGACCGGCCTGGAATGCGGTATCGCGGTCAAGGGCTTTGAAGACTTCCAAGTCGGCGATATTCTTGAGACATTCACGCTGGAACGTTTCGGTTCCTAAAACGCGCGTGGTCTCGTAACATTCATACACTGTTCAGGGAGCCGCTGCCGCGGCTCTCCTGTGCGTAAGGAGGGAAAAATGCCTTCACCCATTCGATTGAAGAAAATCGCGGACCGAATCCGCGACGACCTGTCCGAGCTGCTGATTTATGAAGTCGGCGACCCCCGCCTCGAAGGCGTCATGGTCACCGATGTCAATGTGGACCGCGAGCTCTATTACGCCAATATTTATGTCTCCGCTGTTGAGGGGAAAGCCCGCAGTCAGGAGATCCTCGCCGGGCTTGAATCCGCGTCCGGCTATCTGCGTTCACAGCTGGCGCAGGGCATTGAGCTGCGCACCTTCCCGAAGCTGCGTTTCTATTGGGATCCGACGCCGGAGAACGCCGACCGTATCGAGTTCCTGCTGAAGCAGCTGCACGCGGAAGAAGAGGCGAAGAAAGCCGCCAAGGGTGAACAGCCCGCCGCGGAAGAAGCGCCCGCCCCGAAAGAAGACGAAGAAGAGAAGGACGCGTAAGCCATGCTGCAGGATGACATTAATCTGATTCGGGAACGCCTGGCAAAGGCGAAGAAGATCGCCATTTACGCGCACATCCGCCCGGACGGCGATTCCGTAGGCTCCTCCCTGGGGCTGGGCCGCGCCCTCATGGACGCCGGGAAGCAGGTGCAGTTCGTCTGCGAAGACCCGATCCCCGAGAAGTTCGCGTTCCTCTACCCCATCCTGGGGCTGAGCGAATGTCCCTACGATTCCGAACCGGACGCGGACGTGGACTGCGTCGTCACGCCGGATATCTCCTCCCCGGACCGCTGCGGAGATTACTATTTCTCCCACCCGGACCGCCGCGCGGATATCTGCATCGACCACCACATCTCCAATGTCGGCTACGCTAAGCTGAATTGGGTCGAGGGCGAAACCCCGGCCGCGTGCTATGTCATCACCGGGATTTTGGAAAAGCTCGGCTTGAAGTTCACCCCGGCGGTCGCCTCCGCGCTGCTGTGCGGGCTGATCACCGACACGAATTCCTTCTCGACGTCCAATGTGAATTCCGAAGCCTTCCGACGGGCCGCGTTCCTTGTGGATCAGGGGGCGGATGTCTTCAACATCTGCCACAACGCCTACAAGGTGCATAACGCCGAGGACCTCGCGCTGTGGAAGCTGGGCATGGCGGGGATGCGCGTTGAGGACGGCGGCCTGATCTGGACGTCGTTCAGCCGCGCCGACCGCGAGGCCGCGGGCATTCATGGTGATGAGGACGCCGGGTTCGTGAGCTACATGCTCAACACCATCGGCATGAAGGTCTCCGTGCTCTTCATTGAGCTCGACCCTTGCCATACGAAAATTTCCTGGCGCGGTCTGCCGGGTTACGATGTCTCGAAGCTTGCCGTTTCCTTCGGCGGGGGCGGGCATAAAGCCGCCTCCGGCGCTACGCTCAACTGCGGGCTCGAGGACACGATCCGTCAGGTGCTGGAGCGCACGCGTCAGATCCTGTAAAGCAGGTGCATTATGAAAGATGAAGACAGCCGAAAACTGAAAAGCGGCATCTCGGGCATCCTTGTCGTCGACAAGCCTTCCGGGATGACCAGTCATGACGTGGTGGCCGCCATTCGTAAGGGAACCGGACTGCGCCGCATCGGACATTCCGGGACGCTCGATCCCCGCGCCTCCGGGGTGCTGGTCGTGCTGATCGGCCCGGCGGTGCGCCTGAGCGATTACCTCACCTGTGAGAAGAAGGGCTACGAAGCCGTCATTCACTTCGGCTCCGTTTCCGACACCTATGACGGCGACGGCAACATCGTCGAGACAGGACGGGAAGCGCCCGAGGATGAGGACGAGATCATGGACGCCATGGAGGACTTCGTCGGCGATATCGTGCAGGTGCCGCCGGCTTACAGCGCCAAGAAGATCAAGGGCCGCAAGGCTTACGAAATGGCGCGGAACGGTGAGGAAGTCCATCTTGAGGGCCGCCCCGTGACGGTCTATTCCTTCGACTTTATTGAATACAACCGCCCGGAGCTGACGGCCGACGTGCTCTGCTCCGCGGGGACGTATATCCGTTCCATCGCGCATGACCTGGGCGAGAAACTCGGCTGCGGCGCGTACCTTTCCGCGCTGCGCCGCACCCGCAGCGGCCGTTTCTCCCTGCGGGACGCCGTGCCCCTTGCCGACCTGCAGAAGGCGTTCGAGGACGGCACCTGGTTCAAGCATTTGATCCCCGCCGCGGAAGCGCTGGACGAATATGAAGAGGTCATCCTCTCCATGGAAGAGGAGGCGGACGTGCTTCACGGACGCCGCATTGCCGCCGAGGAAGGCGGCCACGATGCCATCGCGAAGGCCGTCTCCGAACAGGGCGAGCTGATCGCGCTGCTGGAGTTCGATTCCGATGCCGGCGAATGGCAGCCGAAGAAGGTATTTTATCAATGCAATTGAATCTCGCGGATCTATTCGGAAATGATTCGAACACGCCCTCAGCGGTTGCTGTGGGCGCTTTTGACGGTGTTCACCGCGGTCATCAGCTGCTGCTGCGTACGGCGGTGAAATACGCCCGGGAACACGGCTGTGAGCCCGCCGCGGTGACGTTTGACCCGCTGCCGCTGGAGTTCCTCACGAAGCAGTCAACCGACCAGCGGATCCTGCTGCCGGATGAGCAGCTCGCGATGATCAAGGCGCAGGGCATTGAGCGCGTTGTCGTGCTGCCCTTCAATGACGCGCTGATGAACACCACCCCGGAGGAATTCGTCTCCGTGATGGCGGAGAAGCTGCGCCCGCGATGTCTCTTCATGGGGACGGACTTCACCCTCGGCCGCGGCCGTTCGGGTACGCCCGAGGTGCTCGCGGAGCTGGGGAAGCGGTACGGCTTCGATGTCGATGTGCTGGATAAATTCGAATGCGACGGCGATGTCGTCTCGGCGACCCGGATCCGCGGATTGCTGCGCGAAGGAAACGTGGAGGAGGCGGAGCGGCTGCTCGGCTATCCTTACTTCTTCTCCGGCGTTGTGGAGCACGGCGAGGCCCGCGGCCGCACCCTGGGCTTCCCGACGCTCAATATCCGCATCCCGGAGGAAAAGATTCACCTGCCGCACGGCGTGTATGCCGCTTACAGCACGGTGGACGGCGTCCGCTATCCGGCTGTGGCGGATGTCGGCGTTCGCCCGACTTTCGGCGACCTGACGAGCGCGATTGCCGAGGTGCATCTGCTGCACACGGACGGCGACTT
>CAVCBG010000014.1:0-14347 GCA_963600285.1 Anaerovoracaceae bacterium | reverse complement strand
ACTCAAAATCTTATCAATCGTATTCGCCAGCACCGAGGTGTCGGCGTCTTCGATCCGGCCGGCGTCGGAGAGGGCGGCGAGGTTCGGGTCGATCGGGATCCGATCAAGAACCTCGAGGCCGTGTTCCGCGGCGGCTTCGGCGGTGTGGCTCTTGCCGAAGACCTCAATCTCACGGCCGCAGTCCGGGCAGCGCAGGTAGCTCATGTTCTCAACCACGCCGATGATCGGAATATTCATCATCTTCGCCATGTTGACCGCCTTCGTGACGATCATGGAGACCAGCTCCTGCGGGGTGGCGGCGATGATGATGCCGTCGATCTTGATGGATTGGAAGACCGTCAGCGGCACGTCGCCGGTTCCCGGCGGGCAGTCAATGAACATCGTGTCGACGTTGCCCCAGTAGACATCCTTCCAGAACTGGTTGATCAGGCCGCTGATGACCGGACCGCGCCAGACGACGGGATCCGTCTCGTTCTCCACGAGCAGGTTCAGGGACATGACCTTGATGCCGGTCTCGGACGGAACCGGGAAGATGCCGTTGTCGTCCGCCATGGCGTGAGTATGAAGGCCGAACATCTTCGGGATGGACGGACCGGTGACGTCGGCGTCCATCAGGGCGACGGATTGGTTGCGCTGATTCATCGCGCAGGCCAGCAGGGAGGTGACCATGGATTTGCCCACGCCGCCTTTGCCGCTGACGACAGCGATGACTTTCTTGATATCCGACTGCGCGTTCTGCGGGACCAGCAGGCTTTCGGCGGTGCGGGAGCCGCAGTTCTGGCTGCAGTGGGAGCAGTCATGACTGCAAGATTCACTCATTGATTTTCCTCTTCTGTTCACGCCCGAACGCGTCGGGCGGTTTCCCATCTATTATAAAGCTTATTCGGCGATCTCGAGGGCCATGACGATCATGTCCTTGAGGGACGTCTGGCGTTCCTCGGGCGTCATCTGCTGCGAGAGGTCGAAGACGAGGTCGGAGACGGTGCAGATGGAGAGCGCCTTCTTATGCGCGTAGATCGCGTTCGAATAGAGCGCCGCGGCTTCCATTTCCGCGCCCAAGACGCCCCATTCGGCCCAGCGCTTGGTGTCGTTGTTGCCTTCGGGATAATAGAAGTGGTCGCTGCTGAGCAGCGTGCCGACATGGTAGCTCATGCCGTGATCGCGGGCGTAGGCGGCGGCCTTCTCAATCAAGCCGAAGTCCGCGGTCAATGCCGGCAGCCCGGGCAGATTGAATGCCTTGACGTAGTTGGAATCCGTGGCGGCGGCCATGCCGATGAGGACGTCCTTGAGCTTCAGCTGCGGAGCCATACCGCCCGCGGAGCCGACGCGGATGATGGTCTCGACGCCGTAGAAATTGAAGAGCTCCCAGGAGTAGATGCCGATGGACGGGCAGCCCATGCCGCTCCCCATGACGGAGATTTCCTTGCCGTTGTATTTACCGGTGAAGCCGAACATGTTGCGAACGGCGGTCACCTGCCGGACGTCGGTGAGGTAGGTCTCGGCAATGAATTTCGCCCGCAGCGGGTCGCCGGGCATCAATACGGTCTTCGCGAAGTCGCCTTCCTTCGCGCTGATATGTGGTGTGGACATAGTCGCCTCCCCTATTGTTTTTTTGTATATTATATCACCGCGGGAATTCGCGGGATAGATGGGAAAAACCGCCGATATCCGAATGTCATATTCGGTATGACAAAATCCGCTGATTTACCTGTCAAACTACATGATTGACGGGCATAAAGAAATCGTTTACAATTTTTTCTGTAAAAATGTAATCGTTTTCTGTGAACGATTACATTACAGGTTAAAGACGATTGCAGAAACGGAACTTGCACCATATGTACAGACCGAAAGAAAACAGTCAGATTGAAATCGTTCGGCAGTGGGCGGATTATGACATCCGTTACGCGCTGTTTGACTTTGACGGCACGATCAGCCTGATCCGCGAAGGCTGGCAGGAGATCATGATCCCTTATTTCACGGAAGTGCTCTGTGAAACCGGAACCGGGGAGAGCCGCGAGGCGCTTGAAGCGTGCGTCAGGGAATTCGTGGATAAGCTGACCGGGAAGCAGACCATTTTCCAATGCCTCCGCCTGAAGGAGGAAGTTGAAAAACGCGGCTGCAAGGCACTTGAGGCAATCGATTACAAGAATGAATATTTACGCCGGCTTGAGCTCCGCATCAAAGACAGAAAAGAGAAGCTGGCGAACGGAACGTGCAGTCCGGAGGACTATTTGGTCCCGGGCAGCAAGGCGTTCGTGGAGCTCCTCCGCGATAACGGCATCAAGTGCTATCTGGCCAGCGGCACGGATGAGCAGGATGTCCTGTACGAGGCGAGCCTGTTGAAGCTTGACGGCGTGTTTGCCGGCGGCATTCACGGCGCGCACGCGGCTATGACGGAATGTTCCAAGGAGCTGGTCATCCGCGATATGCTTGAAAAGGAACATATTCTGCCGAATCAGCTGGTTTCCTTCGGGGACGGCTACGTGGAAGTGGAGCTGGTCGCCCAGCTGGGCGGACTGGCAATCGGTGTGGCAAGCGAAGAAAAGACGCGTCAGGGTATCAACGCCTGGAAGCGGAACCGCCTCATCAGCGCCGGTGCCCGCGCGATCATCCCGGACTTCCGGGAAAAAGAAGAGATCATCCAACTCATAAGGGGGTAGCACAGATGCCTTTTGCGCAATTTGACCGTTCGCAGCTGAAGATCCTCCCGCTGAACGAACGCATTCATGACGTAGATTTGGACAAGACGCTTCTCGCGGTGGATGGAGAGATTCCGAGCTTTTCTCATCCGGCGCTGCCTGTGTTGGCAGAAGCCGTTGTGGAAGCCCGCAGAAAATATAACGCCACCGTGCTTATGATGTACGGCGCGCACGTCATCCGTACGGGAAACAGCGCGTTCATGATCGAATTGATGAAGCGCGGTCTGGTGACGCATTTCGCCACCAACGGCGCCGGTTCCATTCATGATTTTGAGCTGGCGATGATCGGGCATACCTGCGAGAGTGTCGCCAAGTATATCAGCGAAGGACAGTTCGGCCTCTGGAAGGAGACCGGCTTGATCAACGACGCCATTGTTCAGGGCGCGAAAGACGGTATCGGCTGGGGCGAGGCCGTGGGCCGCTACATCTGGGAGAACAATTTCCCGAACCGTGAAAAGAGCGTGCTGGCGATGGGATACCATCTCGGCGTGCCCTGCACCGTGCATGTCGGCATCGGCAATGACATTATCCACGAACACCCCAACTGCGACGGCGCGGCGATGGGAAGCTGTTCCTATACGGATTTCCTGATTTACGCGCAGAGCATCACCAATCTGGAACACGGCGTTTTCCTGAACTTCGGTTCTGCCGTTGCCGGCCCCGAGGTTTACCTGAAGGCCTTGGCGATGGCCCGGAATGTTGCCCGTCAGAAGGGCGAGGAAATCACGCATTTCCACACGGCGGTTTTCGACCTTCAGGGTATCGCGGAATCGGATAATTACGATGCCGCGCCGCCGAAAACGGATCCGCGCTATTATTTCCGCCCGTGGAAGACCATTCTCGCGAGAACGGTCGCCGATGGCGGGAAGAGCTTCTATGTCCGCGGCGAACACCGGCAGACGCTGCCGAATCTGGCAAGACAGATCCTGACGCTGGACGATCAGCGCTGATAAACGGCGAAGGAATCGGAGCGCTATGGATATCGAAAAAATCATTTCCGCCCTGTCGAAAGCAGAGAACATCCGCGTGGTTGTCTTCGGCGACTACGCGCTGGATAAATATCTGTATATCGACCCGAAGCGCGATGAGCTTTCCGTGGAGACCGGGCTGACCGCCTATCAGGTACACAGAAAGTCAATGGCAGCCGGGATCGGCGGAACGATCACCAACAATTTAAGAGCGATGCGCGTCCCGGTGAGCTGTATCGGCATCGTGGGCGATGACGGCGAGGGCTTTGAACTGCTGCGCGAGCTGAATCGTGTCGGCGCGGATACAACATACATGGTAAAAGACGCCTCTATGTGCACGAGCACCTACACCAAGCCGATGCGCAAGGACGAAGCCGGCGTATACCGCGAGATGAACCGTCTGGATTTCCGGAATTATGAAGAGCCGCCCCGGGCGACGCAGGACAAGATGCTGGAAAATCTGGAGAAGGCGCTTGAGCACGCCGACGCGGTGATCATCACCGATCAGTATTTCCAGCGCAACCAGGGCGCGGTGACCGACTACATCCGCGAACGTCTGGGCGAGCTGGCGCTTAACCGGAACGATAAGATCTTCTACGCGGACTCGCGTTCCTTTATAAACGAATACAAAAACATGATTATTAAGTGCAATAATCTCGAACTCTTCTCCAAATTCGGAGGCAACGAAGCCGACGCGGAGAATTTGGACGCGGTTATCGCAAAAGGACGTGAAATCGCGGAGCGCAACGGCCGGCTCTTCTTCGTCACTCGAGGAAGCAAAGGCATGGTCGTGTTCGGCGAGAAGACAGAGTTGATCCCGGCGTTTCATGTGACCGGCGAAATTGATATCGTCGGCGCCGGCGACGCGGCGAACGCGGGAATCGTGATGGGTCTGGCTTTGGGACTTTCGCCCGCCGAGGCGGCGCTTCTGGGCTGCTGCATCTCCTCGATCACGATTCAGCAGATCGGCAAAACCGGGACTGCCTCTCCGGAAGCGGTCGCGGAAAGACTCGCGGGTTTCAGACAGGAGGAATATTATGAGCTATAGAGAACAGATTGACGCGTATTATGATCGTCTGAAGACTACAATGGACCAGATCGATCGCGGTGAGATTGAAAAAGCCATGCTCGCGCTCAAAGAGGCGCGCGACAATAAGCACTATGTTTTTATCATGGGCAACGGCGGCAGCGCGTCTACCGCGTCCCATTTCGCGGGCGACTTCAATAAGGGCCTGAGCCTGAACAGAGAGAAGCGCTTCCGTTTTGTCTGCCTGAATGACAACGCGGCCACGGTGCTGAGCTTGGCGAACGATGTCGCCTACGAGGCCATCTTCGTGGAACAGCTGAAGAATTTCCTCTCCGACGGCGATATCGTGATGGCGATTTCCGGCAGCGGCAATTCCAAGAATGTCATCAACGCTGTCGAATACGCCAAGCAGCGCGGCAATACCGTCATCGGCCTGAGCGGCTTTGACGGCGGCAAGCTGAAGCCGCTGAGCGATATCCAACTGCACATCCCCATTAACGATATGCAGGTCGTGGAAGATCTTCACATGGTGTTCGACCACCTGATGATGTCCATTCTGTACAAGGAACAGTCCTGATGACCCGGAAGGTGCTCAGCGTTGACATTGGCGGTTCCAAACTTCTGGTTGGGATCGTCGATGAGACCGGCAAGGTCCTCTGCCGTCGGAAGCGGGCGTTTCATGACCCGGACCGTGAGCAGGTGACGCGGTTCATTGTGGAAGAAAGCCGCGCCGTTCTGGCAGACTCCTCCTGGAAGGATGATCCGTCGGAAGAAGTGCAGGCGATCGGCGTTTCCATTCCCGGACTCGCGGACAGCGAAAAAGGGCTGTGGGTGTACGCGCCCTTCTCCAAGATCGCGGATCTGGACATGCGTGGACTGCTGCAGGACGCGTTCGGGAAACCTGTTTATCTCGACAATGACGGCAACGTCTGCGCGGTCGGTGAAAAACGCTTCGGCTGCGCGAAAGAGGTGGATGATTTCCTGTGGATCACCGTTAGCAACGGCGTCGGCGCCGGCCTGATGCTGAACGGACGGCTCTACGACGGGGCGTTCAAAGGCGCGGGCGAACTTGGACATATCAAGGTCGTGGAAAACGGCGTTGTCTGTCCCTGCGGCGCGAAAGGCTGTTTGGAAGCCTACGCGGCCGGTCCGGGGATCTCCAGACGCTATCAGGAAAAAACCGGAGCCGAGACACGGCTGACCGCGCAGGAGATCGCGGAGCTCGCCCGTCGGAATGACGCGGCGGCTCTCGAGGTTTTCCGCGAGGAAGGTTACTATCTGGGCAAGGCCATCGCCTCGGCGGTAACGCTTTTGAATCTGCCGCTGGCCGTGATCGGAGGCGGTGTTGCCGGCGCGTTTGACCTGTTCGAGCCGGAACTTCAAAAAACGCTGCGGGAGCAGATGTTCCTGTCGGCGAACAAGAATTTCAAAGTCCTGCCTACGGCGCTGGGCTATGAAGCGTCCCTGATCGGGGCGGGCGCGCTGGCTTTTCAAGGGCTTGAAAAGCGAAGCTGATTTTCAGAAAGGGGGACAGAGCAGCATGGCGACGATTTCGCAGGTAGCTAAAGAGGCCGGTGTCTCGGTGGCTACCGTATCCAGAGTACTCAACGGCAGCGATACGGTTAAAGAAGCGACTGCCCGAAAAGTAACGGAGACGATCCGCCGCTTGCATTATGTCCCGAATCAGACGGCAAGGAACTTTCGGAAAAGCGAAACGAAAACCATTCTGGTTCTGCTGCCCAACATCACGAACCAGTATTACGCGAATGTCTTCGACGGGCTGAACACCCAGGCGCAGGAGAGCGGTTACAACATCTTCCTCAGCACCTGGGGCGGAAGCCTGAAGGACGCGCTGCAAAGGGCGGTCGAGCGCAAGCAGGCGGACGGCGCGGTGCTGTTGGCTGTGAAACGCGACGAAAGCTGGGTCGACGAATACGAAGGAGTTTTCCCGATCGTGCAGTGCTGCGAGTTCGCGGAAAACTGCGCGACGCCGCATGTGTCCGTGGATAACTATCGGGCAGCTTATGAGGCGACGAAGTATCTGGCAAATCTGGGCCGCAAGAAAATCGGAATGATCGGAAGCACGAACAAATTCATCTCGACGCTGCGGCGCAGACAGGGATATGAAGACGCGCTCCGTGACTGCGGGCTTCCGGTGCGGGAGGAATGGATCGGCTTCATGGACGACAGCTACAGCTACTCCAGCGCGCTTGTGGCGGCGAAGCAGCTGCTTTCCCAACCGGAGCGGCCGGACGCGCTGTTCTGCGTGGGCGATGAATGTGCCTTCGGCGTGACGGTTCTCGCGAGAAGTATGGGGATCCGCGTTCCGGAAGACCTTTCTGTCATCGGCTTCGACGGTATTATCTATACCACCATGGACCACCCCTATATCACCAGTGTGGAGCAGCCCTGCAAAGAGCTCGGCCGCACGGCGGTCAAGCTGCTGCTTGCCCTGCTGCAAGGGGAGCAGCCCGCGGATCCGGAAGTGATTCTGCCTTATAATATTATTGTAAGAGAGTCTACCTGCGCGATCGCGGAGACTTAATTGTATCTCGCAGCCTCAGGCTGTTGAACAAAAACATTTTATGGAGGAACAAAATGAATAAGAAACTGTTAGTTGTACTGCTTGCCTTAGCGATGGTTTGCGCTATGCTGGCCGGCTGCTCCAGCCAGACCGCGACCCCGGCTGCCGAAGAAGCTGCCGCTGAACCCGCTGCCGCTGAAGAAGCCGCTCCTGCTGAATCCACCACGGATGAAGCTGCCAAGACCGCCAAGGTCGGCCTTGTCATTCTTTCCGGTGACCATGGTTTCACCGGCGAGTCTGTCCGCCATGCTGAAATGGAAGCCGAAGCTCTGATGGGCGAAAACAGCAACGTTGAAATCGTTGTCAAGTCCTGCGCCGAAGCTGCCGATCAGATCACCGAGATCGAGAACCTGATTGCCGCCGGCGATATCGACGCGATCATGCTGTGGCCGACCGAAGGCGAAGCTCTTCGTTCCGCTGCTCAGACCGTTGTTGACGCGGGCATCAAGCTGTTCGTCTATGACCGCCTGATCGAGGACTTCGATGGTCTTGCCGGCCAGATGATGGGCGACAACTTCTCCATCGGTAAAGAAATGGGCACCTACCTGAACGAGTTCTTCAAGGACGCTGAAGCTGTTAACTATCTCCGCTTCGTCGGCGACAGCTCCACTGTTACCTCCCAGCGCTCCGGCGGTATGGATGAAATCCTCGACGCGAAGTTCTCCCAGATCAACGAGACCTTCGTGACCGACTGGTCCACCGAAAAGGCTCAGGAACAGATGGAAAACTGGCTGAACGGCCACAGCAAGGAAGAGATTGAATCCCTGGATCTGATCGTTACCCATGACGATGAAATCGTTGACGGTCTGATGAACGCCCTCGAAGCCTACAGCGGCGATGCCCAGATCAACGTGAAACTCATCACCTCTGTCGGCGGCCGTGAGGACACCATGCAGAAGTTCGAGAACACCAAGCTCGGCGTCAAGTTCATCACCTGGTTCTTCGCCCCGTCCTTCATCCGCGAGTGCGTCGACATGACTGTTGACTCCGCCCTCGGTAAGGAATTCGACGGTACCGCTGTTCTGGAAGACGGCATCTACCTGATCCCGTCCTTCTCCATCAGCAACGCCGGCAACGCTCACTACACCTTCGACGAGTATCGCGCCGGCAGCGAATATCAGGTTAGATATTCTATCGGTTCTTTCTAATCGAAAATAAGTAACGCAATGAAGCTGCCGGCCGGTTTGCCGATCGGCAGCTTCGAAAAGCCTCCCTATGGAGCACCCCCGCGGAACCGCGGAGACTGAATTGTGATTCACAGCCAACGGGCTGATGAACAAAAAATTTTTGGAGGAATTAAATGAATAAGAAACTGTTAGTTGTACTGCTTGCCTTAGCGATGGTTTGCGCTATGCTGGCCGGCTGCTCCAGCCAGACCGCGACCCCGGCTGCCGAAGAAGCTGCCGCTGAACCCGCTGCCGCTGAAGAAGCCGCTCCTGCTGAATCCACCACGGATGAAGCTGCCAAGACCGCCAAGGTCGGCCTTGTCATTCTTTCCGGTGACCATGGTTTCACCGGCGAGTCTGTCCGCCATGCTGAAATGGAAGCCGAAGCTCTGATGGGCGAAAACAGCAACGTTGAAATCGTTGTCAAGTCCTGCGCCGAAGCTGCCGATCAGATCACCGAGATCGAGAACCTGATTGCCGCCGGCGATATCGACGCGATCATGCTGTGGCCGACCGAAGGCGAAGCTCTTCGTTCCGCTGCTCAGACCGTTGTTGACGCGGGCATCAAGCTGTTCGTCTATGACCGCCTGATCGAGGACTTCGATGGTCTTGCCGGCCAGATGATGGGCGACAACTTCTCCATCGGTAAAGAAATGGGCACCTACCTGAACGAGTTCTTCAAGGACGCTGAAGCTGTTAACTATCTCCGCTTCGTCGGCGACAGCTCCACTGTTACCTCCCAGCGCTCCGGCGGTATGGATGAAATCCTCGACGCGAAGTTCTCCCAGATCAACGAGACCTTCGTGACCGACTGGTCCACCGAAAAGGCTCAGGAACAGATGGAAAACTGGCTGAACGGCCACAGCAAGGAAGAGATTGAATCCCTGGATCTGATCGTTACCCATGACGATGAAATCGTTGACGGTCTGATGAACGCCCTCGAAGCCTACAGCGGCGATGCCCAGATCAACGTGAAACTCATCACCTCTGTCGGCGGCCGTGAGGACACCATGCAGAAGTTCGAGAACACCAAGCTCGGCGTCAAGTTCATCACCTGGTTCTTCGCCCCGTCCTTCATCCGCGAGTGCGTCGACATGACTGTTGACTCCGCCCTCGGTAAGGAATTCGACGGTACCGCTGTTCTGGAAGACGGCATCTACCTGATCCCGTCCTTCTCCATCAGCAACGCCGGCAACGCTCACTACACCTTCGACGAGTATCGCGCCGGCAGCGAATATCAGGTTAGATATTCTATCGGTTCTTTCTAAAATAAGTTACTGTAACGCATGAAAGCGGCCGGCCGGCTTTCCGGTCGGCCGCTTCAAAAAGAGACAACGGGAAAGGAAACCAATACCATGCACTTAGAGATGAAGAATATTGTGATGGAATTCGGGCCTGTCCGTGCGGTAGATGATGTAAGTATCACGGTAAATCAAGGGGAAATCGTCGGCCTGCTCGGTGAAAACGGCGCCGGCAAATCTACCTTGATGAATGTTCTCGCCGGGGTATATACACCGGTTTCCGGACAGATTTTAATCGATGGCAAAGAAATCGCCATGAAAAATGTACGGACGGCAGATCAGAACGGAATCCGTTTCATTCATCAGGAATTGAACCTGTGTAAGGATCTGCGCGTTTGGGAAAACATGTTCCTTGGAAACGAGCTCAAGAAGAAGTCGGGCTTTGTGGATAAGCAGCGGATGATTGCGCGCTGCAAGGAAGTTTTCGCAAGAATGAACGCCGACATCAACCCGGATGTTCCGGTGAACACGCTGTCGGCAGCCGAAAAGCAGCTCGTGGAAATCGCGCGTGCGCTGCTCTTCGAATCTCAGCTCATCATTATGGACGAGCCCTCTACGGCGCTCTCCACTTCGGAGATTGAGCATCTGTTTGACCTGATGCGCCAGCTGAAAGGCGAAGGCGTCAGCTTCATCTATATTTCTCATAAGATGCCCGAGCTCTTTGAAATCTGCGACGTTTATTATGTCATGCGCGACGCGAAGCTTGTCGCTCAGGGCAAGTTCGCGGACGTGGACGAAGAGTACATCACGGAACAGATGATTGGCCACAATCTGCAGGAAGATGAGTTCAGCAATCATACTTGTTACATGCAAGATGAGGTCGTTCTCTCGGCAAAGCATCTGCGCGGCGGCGAGCTGGCAGACCTGTCCTTTGATCTTCACAAAGGAGAGATTCTGGCTGTTACGGGCCTGCAGGGTTCCGGCCGGGACGCGCTGGCTGACGCGCTGTTCGGCGCAGCGCCGTTCCAGGGAGAGCTTGAAATTCGCGGCAAAGCCATGAGCGGGCGCGCTGCGGAGGGAACGGTCAAAAAATATATGAAAAACGGCGTTGCGATGGTGCCGCGTTCGCGAAAGGAACGCGGGATCCACAACGATCTCTCTGTCCTTGACAATATGTCAATGGGCTACCTGAACTCACGGTTCAATAAGCTGTTCATCAGCAAAAAAGAAGAGACGGCCCGCTTTGAACGCGAGCAGAAAGCGATGAGCATCAAGGCAGGGAGTCCCAAAGATCCGATCACGTCGCTTTCCGGCGGCAACCAGCAGAAGGTGATCCTGGGTAAATGGCTGGAGACGAACGCGGATATTCTTTTGCTTGACAACCCGACCCAGGGTATCGACGTGGGAAGCAAATTCGAGATTTACCATCTGATCCTGAAACTGGCGCAGGAAGGCAAATCCATCATTGTATTCAGTCAAGAGTTCCCGGAAATTTATAAAGTGGCTGACTCCTGTATTGTCCTGTACAAAGGTAAGTGCAATGCTTGGCTGAAGCGCGAGGAGCTGACAGAGAAAAATGTTATGTACTATTCTACAGGGGCAAATTTGGAGGGTCTGAGAGATGAATAAAAAGATTTCGGCGAAGCAGATCGGAAGAGCGCTGACAGGAGAATACAGCTTTGTTCTTTCTTTTATTCTGCTTGTAATTATCGGCGGCTGCATCAACAAGAATTTCTTTACATGGAATAATATTTCCAACCTGTTCGTTCAGGGCAGCATGGTCGGAATTATCGCCATGGGTATGACGATGGTCATCGGCGCCGGCTTGATTGATATTTCCGTAGGCTCTCAGGTGGCTCTCATCGGCGGCTTCGGCATTACGATTCTGAACAAGTCCGGCAGCGTCATTGTGATGCTCCTGTTCTGCATTGCCTTCGGTCTGTGCATCGGCCTTCTGAACGGCCTTCTGGTAGCCAAGGGCGGTCTTCCTCCGATGGTCGCTACGCTGGCCAGCATGAGCGCCTGCCGCGCGATTGTCAACTACTACGGCGCGGGCGGTCCTTTCACGGTTGATAAAACTCTCTACGACAACTTCCGTATGCTTGCGGTGGGCGGGATTTATCTCACGGAGAAGGTCAAGATCCCGTATCTGATGATCATCTTTATCATCATTACCATCATCTTCGATATCGTGATGAAACGCACCACCTTGGGTAAGCACGTTTTCGCGGTCGGCAGCAATGAAAAGTCCGCGCGCCTTTCCGGTATCAATGTGGACAATGTGAAGATCGCGACCTTCATGATCACCGGCGCCCTGTGCGGCATTTCCAGCGTGATTTACGCTTCCCGTATGACGGCCGTCGCGGCTGCGTCCGCGGCGATGTCATGGGAAATGGACGCGATCGCGGCTGTCGCGATCGGCGGTACATCCATGTCGGGCGGCCGTGGTAAGATCTTCGGCACCTTCCTCGGCGTGTTGATGTTCAAGATCATCAGCAACATCCTGACGGCGGCGAACGTTTCGTCCTATCTGAACGGCGCCATCAGCGCGGCAATTATCGTCGTCGCGGTTCTGATGCAGAATGTGCAGAATCGCCAGAAGTAACAAGTAACAAAACAGGAGGAGAACCATGGTAAAAGTTGGTATTATCGGCTGCGGTAAAATCACGGAAGTCCGCCACGCTCCGGAATACGCGGAGAATCCGAACGCTGAGATCGTAGGTTTCTACGACGTCTATCGGGAGAAGGCGGAGGCGATGGCGAAGCAGTATCACGCGAAGGCCTTTTCTTCCGTGGAAGAGCTGCTGGCGAGCGATGTTGACGCGGTCAGCGTCTGTGTCGCGAACCGCTATCACGCGGAAATCAGCATCCAGGCTCTGAAGGCCGGGAAGCATGTTCTCTGCGAAAAGCCCATGGCGACGACCGAGGAAGACTGCGTGGCCATGGTGAAAGCTGCCGAGGAATCGGGAAAGTACCTGATGATCGGCCTGAACCAGCGCCTGGCGAAGGCGCACGTGAAGGGCCGCGAGATCCTTCAGAGCGGTGAGCTCGGCTCCCTGGTTGCCTTTGAGACCCATTTCTCTCATCCGGGCCCCGAAGGCTGGACCGGCAAAGCGAATTCCTGGTTCTTCGACAAGAAGACCGCGCAGTTCGGCGTGATGGCTGACCTCGGCGTTCACAAGACGGATCTGCTCTATTACCTGACCGGACAGAAGGTGGTCAAGACCGCCGCGGTCCTGGCGACGGTCGACAAGCGCTATCCGGACGGCTCCCTCATCGATGTGGATGACAACGCGCTCGCCCTCTATACACTGGAAAGCGGCGTGGTCGGCACCATGTCCGTCAGCTGGACGAACTACGGCCAGGAAGACAACTCCACGAAGCTTTACTGCCAGGGCGGCGTGATCCGTATGTACGACGACCCGAAGTACTCCCTGATCGTGGAAAAGAGAGACGGCAGCGTGGTCCCGTATGAGCTTGATAAGCTGACCTCCAACAAGGATCAGACCAGCGGCGGCCGTACCAGCACGGGCGTCATCGACGCGTTTATTGAGTCCATCGTCAATGACCATGAACCGATGATTTCCGGCAAGAGCGCGCTGCCCGCGATGCACGTGATTTTCGCGAACCAGCGTTCCTCCGAAAGCGGAAAGACGGAACCTGTGGAGTATTAAAATGCGTCCGATTACGATTACGACGGGCCAGTACGGGGATCTCTCCCTGGAAGAAGTCTGCAAAGCAATGAGCGCCATCGGATACGACGGGCTGGAAATTGCCTGCAGCGCGCATCTGGATGCCCATAAGTATGTAGCGGACGAGGCATACCGCCGTGAATTCCACGCCACCCTGGATAAATACCATCTGAAGGTCTGGGCGCTGGGCGCTCACCTGGCCGGACAGTGCGTCGGCGATACCTGGGATCCGCGGTTGGATAACTTCGCGCCGGAAAGCTGCAAGGGCAACCCCGAAGCCATCCGCGCTTGGGCCATCGACGAGATCAAGACGATCGCCCGCGCCGCGCAGATGATGAACGTCCACATCATGACCTGCTTTATGGGCTCTCCGATTTGGGCGTGGTGGTATTCCTTCCCGCAGACGACGCAGAAAATGATCGATGACGGATACGCCAAGATCAAGGAACTGTGGACGCCGATTTTCGACGTGCTGGACGAGTGCGGCGTCAAATTCGCCCTGGAAGTGCATCCGACGGAGATCGCGTTCGACTATTACAGCACGCAGAAGCTGCTCGAAGTCTTTGATCACCGTCCGACGCTGGGCCTGAACTTTGACCCCTCGCACCTGCAGTGGCAGGGCATGGATCCGTGCCTGTTCCTCCGTGACTTCGCCGACCGGATTTATCACGTGCACATGAAGGACGTGAAGGTCCGCCTGGACGGACGCGCCGGCATTCTCGGCAGTCACATTGAGTTCGGCGATCTCCGCAGAGCCTGGAATTTCGTCTCCCTTGGCCACGGCGATGTGGACTTCGACGGGATCATCCGTGAACTGAACGCCATGCACTACGACGGCCCGCTCTCCGTGGAGTGGGAAGACTCCGGCATGGAGCGTATGTACGGCGCGAAGGAAGCCTACGAATTTGTGAAGAAGAACAATTTCGAGGCCTCGACGGTCGCGTTCGACTCCGCGCTGAAGGTCGACTGA
>CAVCBG010000013.1:0-14619 GCA_963600285.1 Anaerovoracaceae bacterium | reverse complement strand
GCGGCGCGGAAGTTTGTTGGATGTTATAATTTTGATGATTTATAGAGAAACAGGCGGCTTTATGGCGAAAGAAAGACTTGACATAATGATGCAGGAACGGGGCTTGGTCGAGAGCCGGTCCCTCGCGCAGAAACTGATCATGGCGGGCGAAGTCCGCGTGAACGGCAACATGGTCATCAAACCCTCGCAGCAGTTCACGGATGACGTCGAGATCACCGTTGAGAAGGGACCGCAGTTCGTCTCCCGCGGCGGTGAGAAGCTGATGGGCGCGATTGAGGCCTTCGGCATGAACGAGCTCAACGGCATCGTCTGCGCGGATGTGGGCGCCTCCACGGGCGGCTTCACGGACTGCCTGCTGCAGCACGGGGCCTCGAAGGTCTACGCGATCGATGTCGGCTACGGCCAGCTTGATTGGAAGCTGCGCGGCGATCCCCGCGTGATCAACATGGAGAAGACCAACGCCCGCGACGTCAAGGAGCTTCCCGAACGGGTCGACCTCGTCGTCTGCGACGCGTCCTTCATCTCGCTGAAGATCCTGCTGCCGGTGATTCACGGCTGGTTCCTCGGCGAACCCGGCCGCTTCGTCACCCTGATCAAGCCGCAGTTCGAAGCCGGCCGCGAGGAAGCCGCGAAGGGTCACGGCGTCATCCGCGACCCGAATGTGCATCGAAGCGTATTGCAGACGGTGCTGGCGTGCGCGAAGGAGAACGGCTACGGCTGCGAAGGCCTGGTCCGCTCCCCGCTGCTCGGCCCGAAAGGCAACACGGAGTTCCTCGCCGACCTGCGTTATCCGGGCACGGATTTCGACATTGACGCGCTGGTGGCGCGCTGCATGAGCGCGAAGAAGGAGAAGTAAATGATTGTCGTTTTGGAAGTCTTGATCGTCCTCGCGGTCACGTGCGGCCTCGTCCTGCATTCGCGGATCACGACCGGCGAGCCGCGGAAGGACATGTTCCGATATTACACGAATCTGAGCAACCTGCTGCTGGGCGTTTATTACCTCGCGCGGCTGGTGGTGCGGATCCGCGGTTCGTATGAAGGGCCGATCGGGAAATTCGTCTTCTCGGAATGTACGTTTTACTGCGCGACGATGATGATCTACCTGACGCACGCGATCTTCGCCTTCGTGCTGACGCCGTATTTCAGGAAGCACCCCGAGAATGAAGAAGGACAGGCGCTGATCCATTCCTTCTCAAGCATCCTCGTCCATTACGTCTCCCCGCTGCTCGCGCTGCTGACGTGGTTCATCTTCTCCGATAAAACGCAGCATCTTTACATCTGGGCTTTTACCTGGACGATCATCCCGCTTGTGTATGTGGCGTATTCGCTCATTCGCGGGGCGGATGGGAAGAACCTTTACAAGACGGACAGCCCGTACCCTTACAACTTCATGGACCCGAAGGCGCTGGGTTGGAAGCGCGTGATCGTGAATATCGTCGTGATTTACATCATTTTTGTACTTGTCGGCGCGGTGATGATCTTTATCCGCCGCCATATCTAAAGGAAGCTTATGAAGAAAAAACTACCACTCATCATATGCGTCATTCTGCTCGCCGCGCTGGGGGCGTATTTCCTGCTCGCGGACAGCGGCACGAAGACGCCTTATACGGATTTCAACGCCGCGCTGAATGACGGCACCGTCAGCTCCGTGGATCTTTACGCGGATAAAGTCGTCTACCGGCTGACCGATTCCGACACGAAGTATCAGACCGACAACCCGAGCCGCGACGGCTTCAAGGAAGAGCTCCTGCTGAAAGGCATCACGGTCGCGGACCATACCAATGAAGACTCCGGCCTGAACGCCGTCCTCGACACGATCTTCAATCTGCTCTTCATCGGGCTGATCCTCTTCGGCCTCTGGAAGCTGCTCTCCGCCTATCTGAACACCTTCAAAGTCGTCCGCCATACCGGCGTGAAGTTTGAGAACATCGCCGGCATGCAGAATGTGAAGCGCGATCTGATGACGGTCATCAATTACATGAAAACGCCCGCCGAAGCCAAGCAGAACCGCATCCGCCCGATCAAGGGCGTGATCCTCGAAGGCCCTCCGGGAAACGGCAAGACCCTCTTTGCCCGTGCTCTCGCTGAAGAATGCGGCGTGAAGTTCATCGCCACCAAAGGCGCGGACTTCCAAAGCCCGCTGATGTCCCTCGGCGCGATGAAGATCAAGCTCCTCTTCGGCAAAGCCCGCCGCAACAAGCCCTGCGTCGTCTTCATTGATGAGTTCGACAGCATCGGCGAACGCCGCAACTACGCGGGGACCGGCATTGATAAGGAAAACAACCGCAACATCACGACCATGCTGAACGAGATGGACGGCTTCAAACCTTCCGACGGCATTCTGGTGATCGCGGCGACCAACTCGTATGAATCCCTCGACCCCGCCCTGATCCGCGCGGGACGCTTCGACCTGAAGTATCATATCTCCAACCCGGACGCGGAAACCCGCATGGAGCTGGTGAATATCTACACCGCCGGGAAGAAGCTCGCTCCCGAACTCACGGCGCAGCACCTCGCCGACCTCTTCAACGGCCTGAGCTGCTCGGAGATCGAGTCCATCCTGAACGAAGCGGCGGCATTCGCCCACGCGGAGAATGACCGGGAAATCACCTCGAACGACATTCTCGACGCGGCGAAGAAAACCGACGTCAAGCTATCAAACAAAAAGGCTGCCCATTGAGGCAGCCTCTTTTTTGATTAATCGTTCGTTCAGTCGATGGCCTTGTTGCAGAACTCCGCGAGCAGCGCGATGGCGTTCTCGACGTCCTTCTTGTCAACCATTTCCGACGGAGAATGGACATAGCGGCAGGCAACGGAGAGCGCGGAGGACGGGACGCCGTTGCGGGCGGTCTGAATGGTTCCCGCGTCGGTTCCCGCGACGCGCAGGACTTCGATCTGGTAGGGGACGCCCGCGCGTTCGGCGGCTTTGATCAGCGCGTTGTTGACACGCGGATTGCCGATGACGGAGGCGTCCTTCGCCTTGATGCAGGGACCCGCGCCGAGGACAGGCGCCTGTTCGAGAATGCCGGGGCTGTCATTGCCGAGCGTGACATCAATCGCGATGCCGAGGTCCGGGTCGATGGTGTACGCCGCGACCTGAGCGCCGCGCGCGCCGACTTCTTCCTGAACGGAGAAGACGAACCAAACTTCGTTGGGGGAGTCCTTGAGGACTTTCTTCAGCGCCTCAATAGCAATGAAGCAGCCGACGCGGTTATCCAGCGTCTTGGAAAGGAAGCGCTCTCCGGTGTCGACGAACGGGCCTTCGAATGTGCAGGTGTCGCCGACTTTGACCGGGCAGTTCTCGCGGGAAGTCGCGCCGACGTCCACGAAGAGCTTATCCATAGTTGTTGACTTTTCATTGCGCTGACCCTGGGAGAAGATCATGCCCTTGGTGCCGTTCGCGAAATTGACGCGGGTGGCGATGCAGTTGCGCGGATAGATGCCGCCCAGACCGGCGACGGAAGCGAAGCCATTCTCGTCAATGTGGGAGACCATCAGGCCGATCTCGTCCATATGGGCGGAGATCATGACGCGCTTGCCGCCGTCTTTCTTGCTGCCCTTGCGGCAGATCAGGTTGCCGAGCGCGTCAATGCTGTATTCGTCAATGGAATCCTTGATTTCGGAAAGGATCAGGTCGCGGATCGGCTTTTCGTAGCCGGAGGGTCCGTAAGTTTGCGTAAGTTTTTCAAGTAAGCTGATATTCATGAATCATCTCCGTATTATCTGGGCTGAGAGAACATTTCTTTATTGATATTGGCAAGGGCGGCGTAGACCAGCTGCAGGTGCGCCTGCCAATCGGATTTGCGGGCAAGTCCCGCGGCGGTGTGCGCGTAACGGCCGGGAACGGAAACGGACACGGTCGGGATGCCGCTCTGCGTCAGGTGGATCGCGCCGGCATCGGTGCCGCCGTTCGCGGGCTGGCGGAGCTGGCAGGGAATGCCGTAACCGTCGGCAAGCTTGAGCATCAGTCCGATCAGGCGCGGGTCGTTCAATGTACCGCTGTCGGACGTGTAGATGGCGGGGCCTTCGCCGAGCTTGCTCTTGTACAGCGTGATCTCCTCGTCGTTCCATTTCGGCAGGTCCATGGCGGGCGTGCTGTCAATGACGATGGCGCAGTCGGGTTTGCGGTTGAACGCGGCAACCGAAGCGCCGCGGGCGCCGATCTCTTCCTGAACCGTGAAGGCCGCGATGAGCTCCACATTTTCGGGAACCATTTGCAGGAGCTTGATCAGGTTGATCACGCCCAGGCGGTCATCCAGCGCCTTCCCGCAGACGGAGCCGCCCATTTCGCTGAATTCGGTGGCGAAATACGCGAACATACCGGGCTTGACGCTCTTGTTCTCGGCGCCGATGTCAATGCGGAGGTCGTCGATGCCGATGGTCTTGGAACGCTGTTCCGCGGTGGTCAGATGGATCGGGCAGGCGCCGATGACGCCGTGCAGATGCTCCGGGCCGACGAGAACGGCTTTGCCCGCCAGCGCCCGCGGATCGATCCCGCCGACAACGCGGAAGCGGTAAAGGCCGGGGTCGGTTTCCTCAACCAGCATGAAGCCGACTTCGTCCATGTGCGCGGAGATGAGCACGCGGGTGAACTCCGCGGTCTTCGCTTTCTTGGTCGCGATCAGGTTGCCGAGGGCGTCCACTTCAATGGTATCGGCCAACGGCGTGACTTCGCGGCGGACGATCTTGCGGACTTCCTTCTCGTTGCCGGAGACGCCGCAGGCGTTCGAGAGTTCGCGCAGAAGTTCAACATCGGCCTGCGTCAATTCGGGAAGAACAATATTCTTGAACTCAGTCATCGTTATCCTCCCAGGTGATTTTCTTCATGGTGTCCGCGTCGAGATTGCGGACGAAAGCGGTCAGCAGCTGACCGACGGCTTGGACATCCTTGAGCGAGATGATCTCGTTGGCGGTGTGCATATAGCGCAGCGGGATGGAGACGACCATCGTCGGGATGCCTTGGCGGCTGATCTGAATGCCGATGGCGTCGGTGCCCGACATGCGCGGGGAGAGCTCGGTGGTGTAAGGAATGTGCTCGGTCTCGCAGATGTTTTTGCACATCTCATAAAGCGCGGGGTGAATGTTCATGCCGAAGCCGAGCGCCGCGCCGGAAGCAAGCTCCTGCGTGTTCCAGCCGGTTGAGCCGGGACCTTTGGCGAAGGTGACGTCAATGGCGATGGCGAGGTCGGGCGCGATTTCGTAAGGCGCGGTGATGCCGCCGAGCAGGCTGACTTCTTCCTGAACCGTGGCGACAGCGTAAACATCCCAGCTGTGCTTGACGGACTGCAGCGCGCGAAGGCAGAACGTCGCCGCCGCGACAGAAGCGCGGTTGTCGAGGCTGTGCGCGGAAATCGTGTCGTCTTCCATGCTGACGGGGTTATTCGCGAAGGAGATGATGTCCCCGATCGCGACGTGATTCGGAAGCTCTTCGGCGGTGTAACCCGTGTCAATGAAAAGCTCCGAGAGCGGAACGGGATTCGTGCCGTAATCGCCTTGGGTAATGTTGGCAGTCGGCTGCACAACCAGGCCGCGGACGTCTCCGTTTTTCCCGTGGATCGTGACGAACTGCCCCGGCAGGATGCGCGGGTCGAAGCCGCCGATCGTGGCGAAGCGGAGGAATTCGCCGTGGAATTCACTCACCATCATGCCGAGCGCGTCCATATGGACGGCGAACAGCACTTTCCTGTTGTTTTCGGGATCAACAGGCGTGTCGGCTTTCTTATGCGCGTAGACGTTGCCCGCTTTCGAAATGACAACATCATCCGCGCATGAACGCCACAACTCTTGGATCTTCTCGGCGACCGGCGTTTCGTAACCGGAAATGCCGGGCATGGAGCAGAGGGTCGATATTACATCTTTTACATTATGGATATCGTTCATGTGTTGTTGTACCTCAAGTACCTATTGTATCAGACAATCAACTCATTGGTAACGGCTTGGATCAAATGGCCGGCGTTCAGGCTTGAGATGAGGTAGCACGGCGCGTTGAGATGCTTGGCGAGGCGGTTGGAATGTCCCTCGCCGAAGGTCATCTCGTCGGAATTGATCACCATGCAGCGGTAATTGCCCGCCGCGATGCGCTCCGCCGCGTCCTCGGCTTCCTTCATCGGATCGCCGCCGAAGGAGGCGATGTTGCCTTCGCAGTCGGAAAGCAGGATCATCATGATGTTGTCCGGGGAGTATTTCGCGGAATACCTCCGCATGATCCGCTCGGCTTCAACCAGTCCCGCGGAAAGCGGCGTCTTGCCGCCGACCTGGAGATTCTTCATGCAGCGTTCCGCCAGCTGCACGGAATGCGTCGGCGGGATGACGACGGAGGCGCCGTCTTTTTTGAAGGTGACCAGGCAGACGTCGTCGCGGAATTGATAGGCTTTGGTGAGAATGGTTGTGATGGCCTGTTTGGTGGCGGCCATGCGCTTCATGACAGCCATCGACCAGGAAAGATCCACGACGAACACGATCAACGACCCCTTCCGTTCGGTGCGGATCTTTTTCATGATGTCGGAGGGCTGCAGGAGAAGCGCGCGGCGCGGCGCGTCATGTACCTGTCGGCGGGAGGATTGACGGAGGGCGGCCTGACGCAGGGTGGCGTCCAAGGCGATATCCGTGTAATCCTTCTCCGCGGGGACGGCGTTGAGGTAAAAGCCGTGTCCGCTTTCACTGACGGAGGCGCGGCGTTTGCCGCGGCGGGTGCGTTTGGCGTTCGGCGCGGCTTCGTAAAGCGGGAAGGTGAAGTCGTCCTCCACGATCCGCGCGGCGTCCCACCAGAACGCTTGGTTGTTGTTGAAGATCTTTTCGGCGAACGCGGTCTGCGAATCGGAGGCCGCGATTGAGCCGAAGGAGTAATTCAGCTCAGCAGTTTTTTTTTATCGTCCCCGGCTTCCGTCCCGACTTCTTCGGGGGAGACGAGGTTCGTGGAATGCTGATCGAGGATCGAGGCAATCTTGTCGTGAACCTCTTCCGGCTTGACGGAGTTGTTCACGGTGTGATCGTTGACAAGGCGGTGCGGAACAGCAAGCTCCGCCGCGATGGAGATATCCTCCGCGGTCAGGCGGCCGCGCCCGTTGAACGCGGCGTTGGCCTTCGCGGTCTTCAGGATGACCAGGTCCGCGCGGTGGCCTTCCAATCCGAAATTGACGGTCAGATCCGCGATGGCGTTGAGGTCGTCTTTGGTGTATTGGACGGAATGCAGGCGCTGCTGCGCGGAGATGATCTTCGCGCAGAGAGCGGACTCACCCGCGGCGAAGGATTCGCAGAAGGCTTCGGGGTCTTCCTCGAAGGCGACGCAGCGTTCCATGATCGTGACGCGCTCGTCGGCGTCCGTGGTGCCCGCGACTTTGACGGAATGGGCGAAGCGGTCCAGCAGCTGCGGACGGAGTTCGCCTTCCTCGGGGTTCATGGTGCCGATGATGATGAACTTGGCCGGATGAGAGAAGGAAATGCCTTCCCGCTCCACAAAGTTCATTCCCATCGCCGCCGCGTCCAGAAGCGTATCAACGATGTGGTCGTCGAGGAGGTTGATCTCATCCACGTAGAGGAAGCCGCGGTTGGCGGCAGCGAAGATGCCGGGGTCGAAGTGCTTCTTCCCGTCGGTCAGGGCTTTCTCGAAGTCAATCGTGCCGACGAGGCGGTCTTCCGTAGCGGAGACGGGCAGGTCGACGAAGGGTGTGGCGCGGGTGATGAAGGGAATATCCGAAGCGGAGCCGTACTTCGAGGAACATTCCTCGCAGCGGTGGGCGGGATCATTCGGGTCGCAGCCGAAGCGGCAGCCTTGGATGACTTTCTGTTCGGGGAGCAGTTTCGCCAAAGCCCGGGCGGCGGTCGACTTCGCGGTGCCGCGTTCGCCCATGATCAATACGCCGCCGATGCGCGGATCGACCGCGTTCAAAATCAGCGCGCGCTTCATCTTTTCCTGCCCGACAATGGCTGTAAACGGGAATAAATATCGCTTCATGAAATGCCCATCCTTCCTCCTGAATTATACACGCTTCGTTCCCGAATGTACAAAAGGAAGGCAAAAAAGGAACGCCCCTTTCGGGGCGTTGGATTCAATTCTTCGGGATGGTGACGGTGATCTCGGTTCCGGAACCGGGGATGCTGTTCAGGGAGACCGTGCCGTTGTGGTACATGACCGCGTGCTTGACAATGGAGAGGCCGAGGCCGGTCCCGCCGGTCATTTTGCTGCGGCTCTTGTCCGCGCGGTAGAAGCGTTCAAAGACGTGGGCCTGATCCTCAACCGGGATGCCGATGCCGGTGTCGCGTACGGTGATGACGGCTTGATCGTCCTTGTCGGCAATGTTGATCTCGGCGGAGCCGCCCTCTTTGTTGTACTTCACGGCGTTGTCCGCGAGGTCGTAAATGATCTCGTACAGCAGCTGCCGTACGCCGGTCACGGAGGCGGAACCGCCGTTCACGGACAGGGTGACGTGCTTGGCTTCCGCGGCGCTTTCAAGGGATTTCGCGGCTTCGTTCGCGATGTCATAGAGGTCGCAGGACTCCGTATCCATCGGCGTGCCTTCATCCAGCTTGGACAGGCGGATGATATCCGCGATCAAGGCCATCAGCCGTTCGGCTTCCTGATGAATGTGGCCCGTGAAGCGGGGAATATCCTCGGACTTGACCATGCCGTTCTCAAGCAGCTCCGCGCTGCCGATGATGCCCTGCAGCGGGGTCTTCAATTCGTGAGAGACGTTCGCGGTGAACTCGCGGCGGCTGTTCTCCGCGTTGGCCTGGGCGGTGATGTCGAAGATCAGAAGCACGATGCCCGCCGGCTTGTCGTCGCTGCGGATGAGCGCGGCGTCAAGCTGGTAAATCATGCCGTTGCGGCTGAGGCGGATCTCGCTGTGGCCTTCGCTCTCGGCGGTACGGATGGCGGTGCTGATCTCATGGTCGCGTTCAACGGTCATGAAGTCCTTGCCGACGGCGGACTCATCCGTGCGGAAGATGCGGGCCGCGGCGGGATTGATGGAGAGGATCTTGCCGTTGGTGTCCAGCAGGACCAAGCCTTCGTACATGCCGTTCGTGATCTGGTTGAACTCGTTGGTCTGCTGCTTCAGCTCGTCAATCTGCGCGTTGATCTGCTCCTGCTGCTTTGAAATACGCCGCAGCAGCGGAGAGAGCTCTTCGTAGTTGTCATTCTCAAGCGGATGTTCCAGGTCGAGGTTGTTCAACGGCTTGACGATGCTCGAGGAGAGGGAACCCGCCAGAATGAAGGAAACCACCGCGAGCAGGATGAGCAGCAGGAAGGCAGGGAACGCCAAGCGGCGGACGAACGCGAGGGCGGCTGCGCGCTTCGAGGAAACACGCAGCACGCTGCCGTCATCCAGACGTTCGGCGTAGTTCACGGTCTCTTCGAGCATGGTGCCGCTGTAGCGTACGCTCATGCCGCTGCCGTCTTCAAGCGCTTCACGGATCTCTTCGCGGCTCGCGTGGTTTTCCATTTCCTCCGCGTTCGCCTGTGTGTCGTAAATCACCGAGCCGTCGGATTTCACCCAGGTGACGCGGACGGAGTCGGACTTCAGGTTCTCGAGGTACGACGTTCCTTCAAGGGCGACGCCTTCCTTCGCGAGGGCGAACTCATCCTTGAGCTGCTGTTCCTGCACATTCGTGAAATAGTTATAAAGTGTCATCATGGCAACGGCCGCGCCGAGGAGCATGATGATCACGCCGGAAAGTAAAATAGCGGAATAGATTTTTCTTTTCATTCTTCAGCTTTCATGCGGTAACCGATACCGCGGACTGTCTCAATCATCTCACCGGCCTCGCCCAGCTTTTGGCGCAGGGTCTTGATATGCATGTCAATCGTACGGCTCTCGCCGATGAAATCCGTGCCCCAGATCTCTTCCATCAGCGTCTCGCGGGGGAAGGCAATGCCGGGGTGGCGCATGAACAACCGCAGCAGGTCGAATTCCTTCGTCGTCAGCGCTACGGCATTCCCCTCCGCGGTGACGGTGTGCGCGGCGGTGTTCATGACGATCGCGCCGTGACGGAGCGTCTCTTTCGAATCCGCGGGCTTGCAGCGGCGGAGGACCGCTTTGACCGTTGAGATCAGCTCCATGACCCCGAAGGGCTTGACGAGGTAGTAATCCGCGCCTTGGTCGAGGCCTTTGACGCGGTCGTACTCATTGCCTTTGGCGGTGGTGATGATGACCGGGATATTCTTCTGTGTGGGGGACGAGCGCATGCCGGTGAGAAGCTCCATGCCGTCGACGCCGGGGAGCATGAGGTCCAGCAGGACCAGGTCGGGCTGCTCCTTCTGCAGCGCGGTACGGAAGCTCTCTCCGTCCTCAAACCCGCGGGTCTCATACCCCGCGGACTGAAGCGCGTACATTTCGATATCGCGGATGCTGTCATCGTCCTCGACACACCAGATCATTTATGCCTCCTTGTGGACACCCGTAATCGAGAAGATCACCCATTCGGCAATGTTCACGGCGTGGTCGCCGATGCGTTCAAGGTATTTCGCGATCATCAGCAGGTCCAGCACAAATTCGCCGTCCTCGGGAGCGGACCCGATGCGTTCGATCAGGCGGGTCTTGATCCGCGAGAAATAATCATCAACCGTATCATCTTCTCGGATAACATTCTCTGCTGTAATTATATCTCTGTTTACGTAGGCGTTGACACTTTCACGAACCATGGCACCGGCGGCGTCGGCCATTTCCTTGATGAGCGAACCGCATTCCTCCTGCCGTCCGTGCAGGAAGCTGATGATCTCGGCAATGTCCTCGGCCTGGTCGCCGATGCGTTCCATGTCGGTGATCATCTTCAGCGCGGCGGAAATCTGCCGCAGGTCGCGGGCGACCGGCTGCTGATGGAGGAGCAGCTTCAGGCACATGGATTCAATGTCGCTCTCGGCCTGGTCAATCTCACCCGCCAGCGGCGCGATCTGCTTCGGAAGGTCGGGGGCGTCCGTAAATAACGCGTTGGAAACGGTGCCGATGATCTCTTCGCACATGGCACCCATGTCAATCAACTCTTTATTCAGCGTTTCAAGCTGTTCATCAAATCTGTTTCTCATGAGAATTATCCAAACCTTCCTGTAATGTAATCTTCCGTGCGCTTGTCCTTCGGCGTGGAGAAAATGTCGTCGGTCTTGCCGTATTCAACCAAATCGCCGAGGAGGAAGAACGCGGTGTTATCCGAAATTCTGGCTGCCTGCTGCATATTGTGCGTGACCATGACGATGGTGTAATTCTGACGAAGCTCGACCACCAGGTCCTCGATCTTTGAAGTGGAGATCGGGTCCAGGGCGGAAGTCGGCTCATCCATCAGCAGGACGTCCGGCTCAACCGCGAGGGCGCGGGCGATGCAGATACGCTGCTGCTGACCGCCGGAGAGTCCGAGGGCGTTCTTCTTCAAACGGTCTTTGACCTCGTCCCAGATCGCGGCGCCGCGGAGGGAGCGTTCAACGATCTCGTCCAGCTTGGCGCGGCTTCGTTCGCCGTGCGTGCGCGGTCCGTAAGCGATATTATCATAGATGGACATCGGGAACGGATTCGGCTTCTGGAACACCATCCCGATGTGCTTGCGCAGCTCGTTGACGTCGGTCTTCGGGGAGTAAATATCCATATCCCGGTAGAAGACGTTCCCCGTGATCTTGACCGAAGGGATCAGGTCGTTCATGCGGTTCAGGGTTTTCAGAAATGTAGACTTACCGCAGCCGGAAGGGCCGATGAAAGCGGTGATGTTGTGTTCCGGGATGTCAATGTTGATGTCTTTCAGCGCTTGATGCTCTCCGTACCATAAGCACAAGTCTTTGACGGAAATAATATTGTTCATTCTTCGTTCTTCCTTTTATATTTCGCGGTGACAAGTTCCGCGGAGAGGTTGATGATCAGCGTCAGGACCATCAGGATGGCGGCAATCGCGAAGGCGATCTCGAATTCGCCTTCCTCTTTCGCGTAGACGTAAAGCGCGACCGAAAGCGTGGAGCCCGCGCTGCCGAGGGCGCTGAAGAAATCGTTCGCGGTGTGGGCAAAGCCCGCGGTGAAGAGCAATGCCGCGGATTCGCCGACAACACGGCCGATGGTGAGAATGCATCCGGTGACGACGCCGTCAATGCATCCGGGGAGGACAACGGTGCGGATCACGCGCCATTTGCCCGCGCCCAAGCCGAACGCGCCTTCGCGGTAGCTCTGCGGCACGGTTTTCAAGCTTTCCTGCGTCGTCCGCATGATCGTCGGCAGGTTCATGATGGAAAGGGTCAAAGCGCCGGCGAGGATGGAGGTGTTCAGTTTGCAGAATTGGCAGAAGAAAAGCATGCCGACGAGGCCGTAAATAATGGACGGAATGCCGGAGAGCGTTTCCGCCGCGTATTCAATGGCCGCGGCCAGCTTGCGGTTCGAGGCGTACTCATTCAGGTAAACCGCGGCGCCGACACCGACCGGGATGACGATGATAACGGTGGTGATGACCATGTAGATGGTGTTCAGGATGTCGGGCAGAATGCCGATGCGGTTGCGAAGGTACGACGGCGACGTGCTGACCAGTTCCCAGGTGATGTTCGGAATGCCCTTGACGAGGACGTAAATGATCAGGAAAAGCGTCAGGGCGCAGGTGATCCCGGTGCAGAGATACATCAATACTTTGAGAAAAGCGTCGGAAGCTTTACGCTGTTTGGAGATCGATTTCATTGTTCGGCACGACCTTTCACAAAGAAGTTCAACGCGGCGTTGATGAGCATAATGAAGAGATAAAGCACGAGGGCGATGGAGAACAGCGCCTGCTGCTGAAGCCCGGAGGAGTAAGACATTTCACTCGCGACAGCCGTCGTCAGGAAACGTACGCTCTGGAACAGCGAAGGCATATTCGCCGCGTTGCCGGAGACCATCATGACGGCCATGGCTTCGCCGACCGCGCGGCCGACGCCGAGCACAGCCGCGCTCGCGATACCGCTGCGGGCCGCGGGGACCGTCACGCGGAACAGGGTCTCAACTTTCGTCGCGCCCAGGGCAAGGGAGGCGTCTTCATATTCTTTCGGAACAGCCTCGAGGGCGGTGATGGAGACGTTGATAATGGACGGCAGGATCATCACCGAGAGGACGATGATCGCGGCCAGCAGACCGGAGCCGTCCGGAATGTTGAAGAACTTGCGGATCCCCGGGACGAGGACGATCATACCGACCAGACCGTAAACCACAGAAGGAATACCCGCCAGCATCCCGACCGCGGTGCTCGCTACATTGCGGACGGCTTTCGGGGCGATCTTCGCGAGGAAGATGGCCGTCATCAGCCCGACCGGAAGCCCGATCAGCATGGCGCCGGCTGTTCCGTAAACCGTGGTGAGGATGAACGGCAGGATGCCGAACTGCGGGTTCGCGGCGGTTGAAGCCCAGACCTTGCCAAAGAGGAAGTTCCTCAATCCGATGGTGCGGATCGCCGGGATCCCGGAAATCACGAGGTAGACTGTGATCAAGAGAACACAGCCTACCGTGATCAAACCCAGGACCAGGAACACTCCGTGGACAAAAGTTTCAATGTGTTTCTGATTCCTGTTCATAATCTTTTACTTGCTCTCGATGCTCGCGGCAACAGCACCGGCGGCGGAGATGATTTCAGCGGCGTCTTCGGAGAGAGCGTAGTCGAAGAACTTCTGAGCGGCTTCGGAGAGCGCGGTGTCGGTCTTCGTGATCAGCATGAAGGGGCGCTGGATGGCGTAGCTGCCGTCGAGGATGGTTTCTTCGGAAGGTTCAACACCGTTGACCTTGAGGGCCTTGACGGTCTTCTTCACGGAAGCCAGGGAGGCGTAGCCGATGGCGTTCGGGTTCTGAGCGACGGAGGTGATGACATCACCGGTGGAGGTCAGTTCCTGGCGGTATTTGCAGCTGTCGGTGGTACCGGTGACGGATTCGAAGCCATCGCGGGTGCCGGAGCCGGCTTCACGGCCGACGACAACGATTTCGGAGTCGGCGCCGCCGAGTTCGGACCAGTTGGTGATCTCACCGGTGTAGATAGCGGCAATCTGCTCGAGGGTCAGGTCTTCAACAGCGTTCTGGGGGTTGACGATGATCGCGATGCCGTCGTAAGCGAGGACAGTCTCGGTCAGACCTTCTTCTTTTTCCTCATCCTTCAGCGCGCGGCTGGCAAGACCGATGTCGCAGCGGCCTTCGGAGACGGCGCGGATGCCGGAACCGGAACCGGTCGGGTTGTAAGTGAAGTTGATGTCGGAGTTCGCTTCGGAGAAAGCTTCACCCAGAGCGCCGATGACTTTTTCCATGGAGGTGGAACCGTCGGTGGAGACAGTCTCAGCGGCGAAAACGGAAGTGGCGGTCAGAGCGAGGACCAATACACAAATCACAGCAAAAATCTTTTTCATCTTTCATTTTTCCTTTCACTTTTGAGAATACGCCGGCAATGTAAAATCAAAAAGTCACATACTGTAAAATGCGTGTAAAATAAAAAACTCCTCCAACTTAAGTCGGGGAATCGCTTTTTAATCGGTCTGTTCGTTATGTTTTGCGTGAGGAAATGACTATAATGATATAATAGAAAATGATATAAAAGCGGATATGAATAATAACGAAGAAAACGAAACTCAAAGCGAAAAGAAAGAAAGCTTCTGGAACCGCGTTCTGTGGAACGGGCTCGGGGAGACTTTTATTAAAATCGGCTCCGTGG
>CAVCBG010000012.1:0-15249 GCA_963600285.1 Anaerovoracaceae bacterium | reverse complement strand
TGGATCAGCGGATGGTCCGGATTCAGCTCGAGGACCTTCTTCGGGGCCTTGTACTCCTGCTGCATGGCCTTGTAAATGCGCTGCATTTCCTGCGGCATGGCGCCCGCGGACTCGACTAAGCGGGCCGGGGAGGAGACCAGGCGGTCGGTGGTGCGGACATCGGAGACCGCGTCGCCGAGGGTGTTCTTGAACAGGTCGATCAGCTCGCTGAACTCGGATTTCTCCTCCGGCTTCTCTTCCTTATTTTCTTCGGCGTTCTCGCCTTCTTCCTTCTTCGGCTCTTCCGGCTTGTCGGAGTCGCCCGCGGCGTTGATGAACGGGAAGTCCTGATAGTTGGTCAGGGCGGTGATCACGAAGGGATCCAGCGTCTTGTCCAGCAGGAGGACGTCAATGCCGTCCGCCTTCAGCTTCTCGGTATGCGGGCTGTTGCGCAGCGTCTCGAGGTTGTCGCCCAGGACGTAGTAAATCTTCTTCTGGTCCGGCTTCATTTCCTGCGTGTAGTCAGAGAGCGAACGCCATTCCATGCCGTGGTTCATGGTGTGGAAGCGCAGCATCGGGGCGAGGGAATCCTTCGCGCCGGGTTCGGTGATGACGCCTTCGCAGATGAAGTCGCCGAACTTCTCCCAGAACTTGCCGTAGCTTTCCGCGTCGTCCTTGCCCCATTTGATGAGCATATCGTTGACACGGCCGGTCAGGATCTTCTTCAGGGAGAGGATCACGCGGTTCGCCTGCATGGTCTCACGGGAGACGTTCAGCGGAATGTCTTCGGAGTCGATGACACCCTGAATGAAGCGGTAATAGCGCGGCAGCAGGTCGGTGCAGTAATCCTGGATCAGGACCTTGCGGGCGTAGAGCTGCAGACCGTCTTCCTTGCGCAGGGAGAACATGTTCTTCTCCGGCGTACCCGGGACGTAGAGCAGCGCGTACATCTGCACCGGCGCGTCGATGGAGAGGTGCAGGTGCTTCATCGGCTCGTTGAAGTCCATGGTGAAGGACTGATAGAAGTCCTTATATTCCTCGTCTTTCAATTCGGACGGGGACTTCCGCCAGATCACGGTGGAGGCGTTGACCTGTTCCTCGTTGTCCTGGAGGTAGATCGGGTACGGGATGTAATTCGAATGTTTGCGGATGATCTCGCGGAGCTTGAACTCGTCGAGGTATTCTTCCGCGTCGTCCTTCAGGGTGATGACGATATCCGTGCCGCGGGTTTCCTTCTCGGCCGGGCCTACGGTGAAGGTGCCGGCGCCTTCGGAATGCCATACCGCGGCGGCGTCATCCGGCCGGTAGGAACGGGAGATGACGTCAATCTTCTTCGCGACCATGAAGGCGGCATAGAAGCCGACGCCGAACTGGCCGATCAGGTCGGAGATGTTCTTCGCGCCGTCCGCGCCCGCTTCCTCAATCAAAGCCTTCGCGCCGGAATGGGCGATGGTGCCGAGGTACTCTTTCAGCTCGTCGGCGTTCATGCCGATGCCGTTGTCGCTGACGGTGAGGGTCTTCGCGTCCTTGTCAAAGCGGACGTGAATCTCCGGCGCGGCGTCGGGGTCCACAACGTCGTGGTCGGTGAGCATCTTGAAATTCAGTTTGGTGATGGCGTCCGAGGCGTTCGAGATCAGTTCACGCAGGAACACATCTTTATCGGAATAAATTGAGTTGATCAGGATATTGAGCAGCTGCTGTGTCTCCGCTTTGAACGCGATCGGGCGGGTCTTTTTTACTTGTTCTGCCATTGGTTTACTCCTTGCGAATCGGACAAATATCCGAATAATTCTCTATATTTAGATTATAGGACTTTTGCCCGCGAATTGTATCACCCGCGGGCAAATATTAACAAAACGCTGATAAAGGGCGGGAGCCCGGAGCTTGGGTTATAATAGGGGGCGGAAAGGCCGGTGAATATGAGAGATTATACGGAACAACTCAGCGAGACCTTCGGGTTCGATTCATTCCGCCCGGGACAGGCGGAGCTCGTCGACGCGGTGATGCAAGGCCGCGACGTGCTCGGCATCATGCCCACCGGCGGCGGGAAATCCATCTGCTACCAGCTGCCCTCCATCATGATGGAAGGGCTGACGCTGGTCGTCTCTCCGCTGATCTCCCTGATGCTCGATCAAGTCCTGGCGTTGAAGGGCTTGGGCGTCCGCGCGGCGTTCCTGAACTCGACCCTCACGCCCGGACAGCAGCAGACGGTCCTTTCCCGCGCCCTGAACGGCGCTTATCAGATCATGTATGTCGCTCCCGAACGGCTGGCGTCGCCCGGCTTCCAAGCCTTCTGCAATCACTACCCGATCCCCTTCGTGGCTGTGGACGAGGCGCATTGCATCTCGCAGTGGGGGCATAACTTCCGCCCGGATTACCTGAAGATCCGTCCGTTCATTGACGGACTGCCGAAGCGCCCGGTCATCGGCGCGTATACCGCCACCGCCACGAAGAAGGTCCGCGATGATATCCGCGAGTCCCTGAAGCTGGATGCGCCGCTTGAGGTGCTGAACAGCTTCGACCGCCCGAACCTGTACTTCGACGTACAGCGCCCGAAGGATAAATACGCGGCGCTGAAACGCTTCCTGCAAAAGGAACGGGGCAAGAGCGGCATTATCTACTGCGCCACCCGCAAGACGGTCGAGGAGCTCTGCACGAACCTGACCCGCGACGGATGGAACGCCACCCGCTACCACGCCGGGCTTTCGGAAGACGAGCGCACGCAGAACCAGAAGGATTTCCTCTACGACACCTGCCCGATCATCACGGCGACGAACGCCTTCGGGATGGGCATCGACAAGTCGAATGTCTCCTTCGTGGTGCATTACAACATGCCGAAGAATATCGAGTCCTATTACCAGGAAGCCGGACGCGCCGGCCGGGACGGAAGCCCCGCCTCCTGTCTGCTGCTCTACAGCGGCCAGGACGTGCGCACGAACGAGTTCCTGATCAATAAATCCGTCGAGGAAGACACCGGCTTGACCGACGCGCAGAAAAAGGCGTATCTGGACAACGAGCTCGAGCTCCTGAAGCAGATGACGTTCCTCGCCACGACCGACGGCTGCTTCCGCTCCCGCATCCTGCGCTACTTCGGGGAGAACGCTCCGTCGTACTGCGGGAACTGCGGCAACTGCCTCGGCGAGACGGAAACCGTCGACATCACGGATGAGCTCCGCGTCGTGATCTCCATCGTGGACGAAGCCTCGGCATTCCGCGGCGGCTTAGGGAAGACCCGCGTCCGCCAAGCCCTGCTCGGGAAAGAGGTGTCGCTGGTCGATCTCGACGGCTTCGGGCAGCTCGCCTCCGTCCCCGCGGACCGCGTCACCCAGATCATCGACTGGGCAATTTCGCATCAATGGCTCGTCTCCAGCGGCGGGCAGTATCCCGTCCTGGCGGTGGGGAACGTTCCCGCCGGCTTCTATGCCGGGGAAGAGCGGGTGACCGCGAAGTTCCCGACGGCGAAGAAAGAGACCGTCTCCCCGCGCGCCGTCAAGCTCATCCCCGAAGGCCGCGCCGAGGTATTCGCCCGCCTCAAGGAGATTCGCAAGCAGCTCGCGCTCGAGGAAGGCGTCCCGCCGTTCATGATCTTCACCGACGCCACCCTTTCGGATATGGTCCAGAAGTGGCCGATGTCCATCAAGGAATTCAAGCGCGTCAAGGGTGTCGGCGCCGCGAAGGCTGCGAAATACGGCGCGGAGTTCATCGCCGTCTTCAAGGCCGCCGCGGGCCTCGGTAAAAAATAACCGCGCCCGGTAACGGAGCAAGGCGGAAGAGCGCTTTTACGGTTATAATAGAGGCGTTAAACGGAGGCATGCATTGTCGAAGAATAAGAAACAATACCTGAGCATCTTCGGGATCGCGGCGCTCGTGATCCTGATCGATCAGATCTCAAAATACATTGTGCGGACGAATCTCAAACTGCGCGAAGTCTGGGCACCGATCCCCGCGCTCAAAGATTTCTTCCGCATCATCCATTGGAAGAATACCGGCGTGGCGTTCGGCATGTTCCAGGGACGCGGCTGGATCCTGACGGTGATCGGCATTATCGCGGTCGTCGTGATCATCATCTTCTGCGTCCAGGTGAAGGACAGTCCCGCGTTTTACCGGACCGCCCTCGCCATGGAACTCGGCGGCGCGCTCGGCAACCTCATCGACCGTGTCAATCCCTCGCTGGGGTATGTGGTGGATTTCATCTGGATCGGGAACTTCCCGGTCTTCAACCTCGCCGACAGCGCGATCTGCATCGGCGCGGCGGTGCTGATCATCGGGATCTGGCGCGAGGAAAAGAAGAAAACGGAAACGGAAACGGAGACGAAGAATGAGTGACGAGATCCTGACCTTGAATTACGAATCGGAAGATCCGGAACGCCTCGACCATTACCTGACCGAGAACCTGACGGATTACTCCCGTTCCCGTCTGCAGACCTTCATTAAAGAAGGCCGCGTTCACGTCAACGGTGAGCCCGCGAAGAAAATGGGACAGGCTTTGGAAAACGGCGACCTGATCACGGTCGCGGTTCCCGAAGCGCGTCCGTCAACCCTGGTCCCGGAGGACATCCCGCTGGATATCCTTTACGAAGACGAGCAGTCCATCGTCATCAATAAGCCCGCCGGCATGGTCGTTCATCCGGCCGCCGGGCATGAAACCGGCACCCTCGTCCACGCCGTGCTCGCGCACTGCGCCGACCTGCAGGGCTTCGGCGGAGAGATCCGCCCGGGCGTGGTGCACCGCCTCGACCGCGACACTTCCGGCATCATCGTGATGGCGAAGAATGAGAAAGCCCACATCTTCCTGCAGGAGCAGTTCAAGGACCGCAACGTCAACAAGCGCTACCTCGCGCTGGTGGACGGCGCTCCCCCGACCCCGACCGGACGCGTTGACGCGCCCATCGGCCGCGACCCCATCCGCAGACAGCAGATGGCCATCCTGACGCCCGACAAGGGACGCGCCGCGGTGACCGAATACATCACGCGGAAGAAGTACGCCAAGCACACCCTCATCGAAGCCCATCCGCTGACCGGACGGACGCATCAGATCCGCGTCCACATGGCGTTCCTGAAATGCCCGATCGTCGGCGACGTGCTCTACGGCCGCAAGAAGCAGACGATCCCGCTTGACCGCCACTTCCTGCACGCCTACAAGCTGACGATCCTCCTCCCCGGACACGATGAGCCGATGACCTTCGAGGCGCCGCTCCCCGCGGAGCTGCAGGCCGTGCTCGACGACTTGGATTGATAGAAACCAAACGCCCGACTTCGCGTCGGGCGTTTTCCTTATTTAAATCCGAGGACCGCGGCTGTTGGGTGCCGCGGTCTGTCAGATAGAAAAATTAAGAGAAATATGAAGAAATTTTTACTCGTTGTTGGCTTGTGAGTCGTCATCGTCCGGGTTGTACTCGAGGGCTTTGATGCCGTTTCGAACCTGAGCGATGGAACGTTCCATCTCGATCTCGAGCTTTTTCAGGGACTCGAGCGCGTATTTATCCGCCTCCTGCTTGATCACGTCCGCCTCGGTCTGAGCCTGGGAAATGATCTGCTTGGCGCGGTTGTTGGCTTCCGCGGTGATCTCATGGGAAGAGATGAGCTGTTCGCGCTTTTCATTCGCGATCTCGATCATGCGGTCGTGCTCTTCCTTCGCCTGGGCGAGAATGCGGTCGCGCTGCGCGAGGACCTGCTGGGAGCGCTTGATCTCATTCGGGACCGAGATTCGCATCTGATCAATGATGTCCAGCATCTGATCTTCATCCAGAATGACGCTCTTGGAGAAAGGAATGGAACGACCCTGGCTGAAAAGCTCTTCCAATTTGTCCACAAGATTCAAAATATCCATTAACCGATCCTCCCTGTCCGTATATTCGCGGTTGCACTTTAAAGTGTGCAAGATATGTGCCAATAAGCAAGACCCCGCGAAGGCGTCCCGCCGTTCCCGGAGAATAAAAAACGCTCAACCGAGATTGAGCGTTGACGTTCTTTAGAAGAAGACCCCGAAGGAATTGATTTTCTGAACCTCGTAGTCGGGGACGGGGCAGGAGATGTTGAGCTTGGTGTAGTTCGGACGCCCGGACATCACGCGCATGACGATCACCGTCATGTCATCCCGCGGTGAGTTCATATCCAGGGAGACCGCGTGATTGAGAATGAGGTCCGCCATGGTCTGCGCCGACATATCCTCCTCCGCGATGGAGCAGATATCGCCGTTGAAGTCCCCGCCTTCGTATTCCTCGAACTGACCCGCGCGGAGGATCCCGCCGGAGAGGAAGATCACGGACGAACCCGTCTCGATGGGAATCTCCGTGATGGACGGGTGCAGTCCCTTATCCGAGCCGAGCGGGGCGGCTGCCATGTTCCAGACATTGAGCTCGCCGCGCTGGTAATACCAGACCGGCGTGGAAGTCAGGCGGCTGACGACCAGCGTCCCGGATTCAAAATCGACCGACATCATGCAGCAGTCCCCGGAGGCTTCCCCCGAATACTGCCGGTTGATCTGGTCCGACACATTGCGGATGGAGCTGCCGTCGCGTTCCCCTTCGCCGACTTTCTCGATGATCTGATTGACGACGATTGAGGAAATGGTCTTATTCTTGACCCCGGAGCGGATGCCGCCGCAGAAGATAACACTCTGCCCGCCGGAAGGACGTTCGATGATCTCCACGGTTTCATTGCCGGACGGTGTATCGTTGCGGCCTGTCTTAGCGACTGCGATTTGCACAAACATGCTGTGGATTATATCAGAGGTCGGACGTTATTCGTGAAAAAAGTGTCATATTGATTCTGCGCGGAACAGTGATAATGATAATAAATATCGTGTAACAAAAGGAAAATGACATGGAAAATGTTCTCATTTGGTGCTAAAATATAGGTATTGAAATTATGTCCGGGGCTTTTCGCGACCGCGGATATTCAGATAAAAAATTAGGAGTCTATCGTGAGTAATAAATCTTTGGACGGTCTCTTCAGACCGAAGAGTGTTGCGATTATCGGCGCTTCCAACAAGCCCGGTAAGATTGGCTATTCTGTAGTTGAAGGCCTTAGAAACAGCGGTTATGAGGGCAATATCTTCCCGATCAACCCGAAAGACGCTGAAATTCAGGGTATCAAAGCCTATAAGTCCGTTCTCGACCTCAAGGGCCAGATCGACCTCGCTGTTATCACCGTCCCGGCCGCGCTTGTTCTGAACGCTGTGAAGGAATGCGGTGAAGCTTCCGTCAAGGGTGTTTCCATCATCACCTCCGGCTTCGGCGAAGTCGGCGATCACGAAACCGAAAACGCGCTCGTCGCGACCTGCAAAGAGTACGGCATGCGCCTGCTCGGTCCGAACATCATCGGTTCCCTTTCCAACTCCGACAAACTGAACGCCTCCTTCGCGAACACGCTTCCGCTTCCGGGCAACGGCGCTCTGATCTCCCAGTCCGGCGCTCTGCTGATCGCCCTGGATGCCGGTACTTACTTCCGCGGTGTCGGCTTCGACAAACTGTTCTCCCTCGGCAACATGGCTGATGTCGACTTCGCTGACATCATCGAATGGCTGAACGAAGATCCCGCCACCCACTGCACGGCCCTCTACATCGAAGGTCTGAAGGACGGCCGCCGCTTCATGGACGTCTGCAAGAACACCAATAAACCGGTCATCGCCCTGAAGTCCGGTGTCTCCGCCCACGGCGCCGCCGCTGCCGCTTCCCATACCGGTTCCCTCGCGGGCGCCGCGAAGGTTTACGGCTCCGCTTTTGAACAGGCCGGCGTTGTCCAGGCTGCCGATCTTGACAACCTCTTCGACCTGACCCAGGCTTTCGAATGCCAGCCCCCGATGGAAGGCGATAACCTCCTCATCATCACCAATGGCGGCGGTATCGGCGTCCTTGCTACCGACGCTGCTGAACGCGCCGGCATCCCGCTCGAATTCCTGCCGAAGGAAATGCAGACCGAGATGAAGGGTTACATGCCCGAATTCGGTTCCGCGAAGAACCCTGTCGACATCACCGGTTCCGCCGGCCTCGAAGGCTACAAGAAGTCCATCGCCTTCGGTCTGAAGCATGAATGGACCGATGGTCTCGTCGTCCTCTACTGCGAAACCGCTGTCACCGACCCGCAGGATATCGCCGAAGGTATTTACCAGGCTGTTGAAGAAGCCGGTCCGGAAATCCTTGCTCACAAACCTGTCCTCGTTTCCTTCGTCGGCGGCGAACGCTCCGCGAAGGCCATGCGCTGGCTGTCCGATAACGGCATCCCGGCTTACGATGACCCGGCCCGCGCCATCAGCGCCATGGGCGGTCTCCGCAAGTACGCCCGCATGCAGGCTGCCAAGGCGACCGACGCTGTCGAATCCTACAAGGTTGACCGCGAACGCGCTCTGTCCATCATCGCCGGCGCCCGCGCCGACGGCCGCAATGCCCTGACCGAAATCGAAGCCAAACAGGTCTTCTCCTGCTACGGTCTGAACGTCACCACCACGCTGCTTGCCAAGTCCGAAGACGAAGCCGTTGAACTGGCTCACAAGGCCGGCTACCCGGTCGTCATGAAGATCGTCTCCCCCGACATCCTCCACAAGTCCGATGCCGGCGGTGTCAAGGTCAACGTCAAGGACGATGACATGGTCCGCGAATGGTACAAGAAGATCATGGCCAACGCCAAGGCTTACAAGCCGGATGCCAACATCCACGGTATCGCCATCCAGGAAATGGCTCCTCTGGGCACCGAAGTTATCCTCGGCTCCACCTATGACGCCGCTTTCGGCCCGACCGTCATGTTCGGTCTCGGCGGTATCTTCGTCGAAGTCCTGAAGGACGTCACCTTCCGCGTCGCCCCGGTCTCCAAGGCCCAGGGTCTGAAGATGCAGGAAGAGATCCACGGCGCCAAGATCCTCGCCGGTACCCGCGGTGAAGCTCCGCGCGACCGCGAAGCCATGGCCGAAACCATCGCCAAGTATTCCAACATGGTTTGGGATCTGCGCGATGAGGTCAAGGAAACCGATGCCAACCCGATCATGGTCTATGAACAGGGTAACGGCCTGAAGGTTGTCGACGCCCGCATCATCCTTCACACGAAGTAATCCTTTCGTAACAAAAATGAAAGAGGGCAATGGATCCCATTGCCCTCTTTTTACGGATGATTCGGTGTCACCTTTCCGCGCGATTGTTTGACAAACGCCGGAAATTAAGTATAATTATAAAGGTTTGAAAATGGGCAACCGTTTGAGAACCTATTTAACCCAACTTCCCCTTGAGTCGGCGAGCGTCGCGGGCGGAAAGGTGAAGTGAAGATTGGAGAAAAAGGAATGAAATACGCAATCGTTGAAAGCGGTGGCAAGCAGTATAAAGCCGTCGAAGGTTCAGAGATCGTTGTTGATCGTCTGATCGATGCGGAACCCGGACAGAAGATCACTCTGAATGAAGTTCTGCTCCTCGTAAACGATGACTCCGTCAATGTCGGCGCTCCCTATATCAAGGGTGCCGCGGTTGAAGGTACCGTCGTTGATGAAACTAAGGGCCCGAAGATTATCATCTTCAAGTATCGCCCGAAGAAACATTCCCGCAAGAAGACCGGCCATCGCCAGGTCTACACTCGCATTCAGATCGATTCAATTAAGGGGTAATTAGATATGGCACACAAAAAGGGTGGCGGTTCCAGCCGCAATGGTCGTGATTCAAATTCCCAGCGCCTGGGCGTGAAGCGCTTCGGCGGTCAGGATGTCATTTCCGGTAACATTCTCGTTCGCCAGCACGGCACCAAGATTAAGCCGGGTATGAATGTCGGCGTAGGTAAAGATTACACGCTCTTCGCTACCGCTGACGGTAAAGTCGTCTTCGAGACCCTTCCGTCCGGCCAGAAGCGCGTCAATGTCGCTCCTGCTGAAGAAAAATAAGACAATGAGTCCCGTCCGTTTTCCAAAGTGATATGGGAAACGAATCGCGAAAGGAAGAATTAAAATGAAGAAAGATATCCATCCGACTTATTACTACGACGCGAAGGTCACCTGCGCGTGCGGTAATACTTGGACAACGGGTTCCACCAAGAAAGAAATCAAAACCGAAGTCTGCTCTAAGTGCCATCCGTTCTTCACCGGTCAGCAGCAGCGCCTCCTCGATATCGAAGGTCAGGTCGATCGCTTCTATCGCCGTCTGCAGGCTCGCCAGGACTTCATCAATGACAAGAAGTCCCGCGAAGAAGGCAAAGACGTCCGCAATGCCGCGATCAGCGAACTCGGTCTCAACAACCTCAGCATCAAGGCTTGGGCTGATCAGAAGATCAACAAAGTCGCTGACTTCCTTGATATCTTCGAAAAGGGCGGCGATAAGGCTGTCCTCGATCTCCAGGGCATCGGCCAGTCCCGCCTCATCGAGATCAAGAAGGCCCTCCGCGCCAAGGGTATTGATATCCCGGGCGGCGAAGAGTAATCTCTTCTCAAGGAACTATAAAAGAGCAGTCTCACGGCTGCTCTTTTTTTATGTGTGGGGATAACTGTGGAGAAACTGCATTACGCGGAGAAAATCGCCGAATCATAAGCCGACCGAACTTATGCACAGGGGACGCGGTCCCCGTCCGGCGGGAGGGAATTTCCTCGGGGTTTGCTTTCTCCTTGAAACAGGCGGGAACGAGCGCGTGAAAATAGTGTAAAATATATAAAGGAAAGGAGTATCACCCCCAATGGCATTCGCGCATCTTCATCTTCATACGGAATATTCACTGCTTGACGGATTTTCAAAGATCAAGAAAGTCATGCAGCGCGCCAAGGAGATGGATCAGCCCGCGGTTGCCATTACGGACCACGGCACCATGTTCGGGATCGTGGAATTCTACATGGCCGCGCAGGAAGCGGGCATTCATCCCGTCATCGGGCTGGAAGCCTACCTCGCCCCGCGCGATATGCACTCCCGCGAGCCGCGCGACAAAAGCTCCTACCACCTCCTTCTGCTTGCCGAGAACCAGACGGGTTACCACAACCTGCTCGAGATCGCCTCGGCGTCCCAGCTGGAAGGTTTTTATTATCATCCCCGCATCGATCATGAATATCTCGCCGCCCATTCGGAAGGGCTGATCTGCACGTCCACCTGTATGGCGGGCGAGATTCCGCAATTGATTTACAAACGCAATATCGACGAGGCGCGCAAACGCCTGGCGTGGTATTACGACGTCTTCGGCCCGGATAACTTCTTCCTCGAGCTGCAGGATCACGACATGCCGGAGCTTGTGGAGATCAACAAAGTCCTCCTCGAACTCGGCCACGAATTCGGTTCGCAGTTCATCGCGACCAACGATACGCATTACGTCGATCCGGAAGACTGGCGCTATCAGGATATCCTCCTCGCGATTCAGACCGGCGCGCATCTCAACGACGAGAAGCGCTTCCGCATGAACAATCACACCTACTACATGCGTTCCGAGGAAGAAATGCGGCAGCTCTTCGGCAACATTCCCGGCGCGATTGAGAACACCGTCAAGATCGCGGAACGCTGCAACGTCGACCTCGAACCGCACGGCTACCATCTGCCGATCTTCCCGCTGCCGGAAGGCGAAAACGACCAGACTTTCCTGCGCAAGCAGTGCGAAGCGGGCCTGATCTGGCGTTACGGAGAGCACGCCACCGATACCGTGGTGCGCGAGCGCTTCGAGAAGGAATTGAACATCATCCACACGATGGGCTTCGACTCCTACTTCCTCATCGTGCAGGACCTCGTCAACCAGGCGAAGAAATGCAACTGGTGGTATAACGTCCGTGGTTCCGGCGCGGGCTCCATGGTCGCTTACACCCTCGGCATTACCCCGGTCGAGCCGCTGAAATTCAAACTCATCTTCGAGCGTTTCCTGAACCCGGGCCGTGTCTCCATGCCGGATATCGACCTCGACATTCAGGATGACAAACGCTATAAGCTGCTGCAGTACTGCTCCGATAAGTACGGCGCGGATCACGTCTCGCAGATCATCACCTTCACCATGCTCGGCGCGAAGGCCGCCGTGCGCGATGTCGGCCGCGTCATGGATGTGCCGCTGTCGGATGTCGACCGCATCTGCAAGCTGATCCCGGGCGGCACCAAGATGCCGCAGTCCGGCAAGCCGATTACCCTGAAAAACGTCATGGAGGAAGTCGCCGAGTTCAAGGAAGCCGTGGACGCCAGTCCGCAGCTGACGGAGCTCGTCAATACCGCCATGGAGATGGAAGGCGTCGCCCGCAACGCCGGTACGCACGCGGCGGGCCTGATCATCACGGATATCCCCATCGTTCAATACGCGCCGCTGCACCGTCCGACGAACGGCGCGGACGACAACCCGATCAAGTCGGTCGCGCAGTTCGAGATGACCATCGTCGACCGCATGGGCCTGCTGAAGGTCGACTTCCTCGGCCTGATCACGCTGACCGTTATGCAGAAATGCTGCGACATGATCGAGGCGCGGCACGGCGTCAAGCTCAACCTCTACAACATCCCGACGGATGACGAGGCGACATACAAATTCCTCTCGGCCGGCAACACGGCGGGCGTCTTCCAGCTTGAAAGTACGGGCATGACCCGCTACCTCATGGAGATGGGCCCGAAGAAGCTCGAGCACATTATCGCCATGGTCGCGCTCTACCGTCCGGGGCCGATGCAGTTCATCCCGGACTACATCGCCCGCATGCGCGGCGAGCAGGAAGTCAAGTACCTCCACCCGCTGATGGAGCCGATCTTCGCGGAGACGTACGGCATCCCGGTCTACCAGGAACAGATCATGTTCGCGGCAATGGACCTCGCCGGTTATACCGCGTCCGAATCCGATGACCTCCGCAAGGCCATTTCCAAGAAAAAGAAAGACAAAGTCGAGAAGCACCGCATCAAGTTCATCACCGGCGCGCAGGAACACGGCGTTGAGAAAGAAACCGCCGAGAAGATCTTCCAGGAATGGGAGCAGTTCGCGAACTACGGTTTCAACAAATCCCATGCCGCGGACTACGGCGTGCTGGCGGTGCAGACCGGCTACCTGAAGGCGCATTACACGGTCGAGTTCATGACGGCGATCCTTTCCGCGAACGCCAACGACTCCTCCAAAATCGCCTTTTACATCAATGACTGCCGCCAATACGGCATCAAGGTCCTCCCGCCCCGCGTGGAAAAATCCATGTGGGATTTCTCCGTTGAGGACAGTGAGGACGGCAAGGAGTCCAACATCCGCTTCGGTATGGGCGCCGTCAAGAACTGCGGCCAGAACTCCGCGGAAGTCATTATCAATGAACGCGAGAAGAACGGCCCCTTCAAGGATCTGAACGACTTCATCGGCCGCATGGACCTGCGTCAGGTCGGCCGCCGCGCCTTGGAATCCCTGATTAAAGTCGGGGCAATGGACGCTTTCGGTGAACGCGGCGCGCTTCTTGCAGTGTTAGATGATATGATCGCCACCTCCGCGTCCAAGTTCAAGGGACAGGACAGCGGGCAGATGGGCCTCTTCGACATGATGGATATCCCGCTGCAGCGGGTTGAGCTCCCCGAGATGGCTCCCGTGGACTCCCGCGAGAAGCTGAATTGGGAACGCGAGCTCCTCGGCCTCTACGTCTCCGCCCATCCGCTGGACGCGCACCGCGACGCCCTCAAGCGCCATAAGTGCATCAACCGCAACCAGCTGGACGAGGTCGACGAAGGGAAGTACGTCACCATGGGCGGGCTGGTGCAGTCCGTCCGCCATATGCTGACCAAAAAAGACAGCAAAGCCATGGCGTCCATCAAACTGGAAGATATTCACGGCGATGTCACCGACGTCGTCTTCTTCCCCAAGTCGTGGGATCAGTACCGCGGCATCGTGGCCGTGGACGAGCCGATCATTATCGAGGGACGCCTGGATAAGTCCCGCGGCGCGCCGCAGATCTCCGCGAACAAGGCCTATTCCCTGCTCGTCAGCGGCATGGCCGAGTCCGAGGCGAACTACGTCGACAGCTTCAGCAATGATGTGGACGACGAGCTCATCGTGAACCCGTCCGACGCGGCGAATTCCGCGCCGATGATGACCGAATCCGAAGATTACCGCCCGCAGGAAGCGCCTTCCGCGCCGGTTGAGGACGGCTGGTTTGATGAAATGCCCCCGGCGGCCGATATGCCTCCGCTGTATGACGACTTCGTCCCGCCCGAGCCCATGTCCATGGATGAAGCGCCGTGCGCCGCTGTCAACACGCCCGCGGTGACGGAAACGCCTGTGGAAGAGGCGAAGCCCGCGCCGGCCGCTGAAGTCAAAGATGACGATCCGCCCTTCGATCCGGATCCCGAACCGGTCAAGCCCGCGGAGCCGGTGAAGGCCGCCGCGCCCGTTCGTGAATCCCGGCCGGAGCCTGTCGTCTCCGATGGATTGGGCACGGCCGACACGGTGGACAGTCTTGACGAGGAGCTTTTCTCCTTTGATGACGAAAAGCCGAAGTCACGGCAGTTGACATTGATGCTTCGCGTACAGCCGAACGCCCCCGTGGGTTCATCCGAGCGGCGGGTCAAGCGGCTGATCGGCATTGTCTCCTCCTACCCGGGCCGCGACCGCTTCTCCCTGGTGATCAAGGAGAACGGCAAAGTCTACCTCGTCGACTATCCGGACGTTCACACGAACATCTGCGACGACATGATGAGCCGGCTGACCGAGATCCTGGGCGAAGACAACATTCAGGTTGAGGATGAAGCCCCGGCGAGATAATGCCGCGGCCGGTATTCGCGCAACCGCTTGAAACGGATTGCGTAATATGAGTTAAACATTGACAAGCGGCAGAGCTGCCCGCTGAGAGAAGGTGAATGATGAGCGAATTCGAAAAAGTGGACAAGAATGAGGAGAAGAAACAGTCAACTCCCGAAGCCGGTACCGTCCGCCGTGAATTGAGCGACGTGAACGGACCTCAGGGCGGTATGCTGCCGGATTCCGTATCTCAGAAAATTCAATCCAAACGCGGTTCGGGCACCCGTCTCACCCCGGAGCAGAACAAGAAATATTCCGGTGAGTTCGGCCGCGATATGAGCGACGTCCGCATTCATAACGATCCCGAGTCCAACGCCATCAGTCAGGCGTTGAATGCCCGCGCGTTCACGATCGGCGCCGACGTCTTTCTCAGCAAAGGCATTGACCCCGGCCGAAGTTCGCGCGACCAGAAGACCCTGACCCATGAACTGACCCACGTCGTCCAGCAGAACGGACAGGCCGGGTCCGGTCCCCTGCGCCTGGGCGCCGCCCATACCACGCAGGAACACGAAGCCGAAGCGACCGCTGAAGGCCGCGGCGGTGTCAGCACCTCCGCGAGCGATACCGTGCAGCGCGGTTTCTGGTCCGATTTCGGCTCGA
>CAVCBG010000011.1:0-15696 GCA_963600285.1 Anaerovoracaceae bacterium | reverse complement strand
GAGTGAATTACTTGATCACCTTCAGGGCCTTGCGGTCGATGGTGAGGGCGACGAAGATCAGGAAGATCACGCCCTTGATCAACTGCTGCGTAGCGGATTCGTAGCCCATCATGACCAAGCCGTTGTTGAGAACGGTGTACATCAGCGTACCGACGATCACGTTGGAGAAGCGAACCTTGGCGCCGCCGGTGATCGGCAGGCCGCCCAGAACCAGGGAGATCAGGATCTGGGTCTCGAGCTGGTTGCCGGCGGTAGCGGTAATGGAGCCGACCTTGATGACGTTGACGAAAGCCGCCAGACCGGTCAGGGCACCGGCCGCGACGAAGACCAGGAATTTCACCAGGTCAACGCGGACGCCGGAGAAGCGGGCAGCGGTTTCACCGGAGCCGATCGCCTTGACGTCGTTCCCGATGCGCGTGCAGGAGAAGAGGAACCAGGCAATCGCGAGAACAGCGACGGTGATGCAGATCTTCAGGGTGTTGTTGTCCAACGCCTTGATCGCGGCGCTGGCGGGAACCGCCGTCTCCGTTGTCATGTAGGCACAGACGCCGCGGAAGAGGTACATCGTACAAATCGTGACGATGAAGCTCGGCAGCTTGAACTTCACATGGAAGAAGCCGTTGACCGCGCCGATGGCCGCGCCGGTGAGGATGCCGCCGATGATGGCGAGCGGGATGCTCTTGAAGGAGAGCATACTGACCACGATCGAGGCAACGCCGAGGGTGGAGCCTTCGGTGAAGTCAATGGAGCCCAGCGTCATGACGAAGAACACGCCGGTGGCGACGATTGCCGGGTAGTAGACCTGGGAAAGCAGCAGACGCATGCGTTTCGGCGTCAGGATCTTCCCTTCGGTGAGGATGTTCATGACGATGACGATGATAACCAGACCGATGAATGGCAGAAGAGCTTTGAAGCGGTCGCTTTTCAGGAACGCGCCGATCCCGGATTTTTCATTGTTTTTTGCTTTGATATTTTCCATTTTTTCCGCTCCTTATACCATTTTCGCGATCAGGTCATTTTCATCCAGCGTCTCACTGCGGAAGAACTCGCCGTTGATTTTGCCGTCTTTCATGATGTAGATGCGGTCGGACATGCCCAGCAGCTCCGGAATTTCTTCCGAGATCATGATGATGGACTTGCCCTGTTTCTTCAGGTCCTGCATCAGCGCGTAAATCGCCTGCTTGACCTTGACGTCAATACCGCGGGTCGGGGAGTCGAGGACCAGAATATCGGCACCCTTGCCCATCCAGCGCGCCAGAACGACTTTCTGCTTGTTGCCGCCGGAAAGATCGGAGATGAACTGATGAACGTTGGCCATCTTCGTCTGCATGTTGTCGGCGTGGTTTTTCGCGAATTTCGTCAGCTTATTCCCGTTCAGAACGCCGTGATCGGCCAGGTCGTCAATGGACGGCAGCACGATGTTGTTGCGGATGGATTCGTTGAGGATGATGGACTCGTTGTCGCGGTCTTTGGACGCGTAGGCGATGGAATGCTTGATCGCGGTCGGGATGTCTTTGATGGCGGTGCCGTCAGCGAGAACCACGGAACCCTTGCGGTCCCAGGACGCGCCGAAGATCGCCTTGCCGACTTCGTGCATACCGCATTCGGACAGGCCGCCGAAGCCCAGGATCTCGCCCTTGTGCAGCTCGAAGCTGATGTCGGAGATTTCACCCGGGACGCTCACGTCGGTAACGGTCAGGACGACTTCATCGGAGACCGGTTCGCCGTAATCGGTGCGGTAGTAGGCGTTGCCGATTTCGCGGCCGACCATCAGGCGCTTCAGGTCGTCTTCGGTGACTTCGGAAGCTTTGACGGTGTCAATGTATTCGCCGTCGCGGAGGACCGAGATGGTGTCGCAGTGTTCGAGAACTTCGCCGAGGTCGTGGCTGATGAAGATCACCGCGCGGCCGTCATCACGAACCTGATGCATGATCTTGTAAAGCTCACTGCGTCCATTATGTGAAAGGGCGGTCGTCGTTTCATCGATGACGAGGATCTTCGGCTTCATGTAGGTCGCCTTGACGATCTCGATCAGCTTGCGGTCTTCGAAGTTGTAGGCGTCAATCATGGACGCGGCGTTGATGCGGCTGAAACCGTATTCGTTCAGCAGGCGCTGAGCTTCCTTGTTCATGGCAGTCGTGTCTTTGACGATGCCTTTCATGAACGGTTCTTCGTGGCCGAGGAAGATGTTTTCCGCGACGGTCAGACCGGAGAGCGTACCCATTTCCTGAACGATGATGGCGATGCCTTCATTGTTGGCTTCCACCTGGTTGTGCGGGTGAATGTTCTGCCCGTCCAGGGTGAAGGTGCCGCCGCCGATGGAGTAAATGCCGCAGAGCATCTGGCAGAAAGTGGACTTACCGGAGCCGTTTTCGCCGATCAAACCGCGGATTTCGCCGGCATCGATCGTCAGGGATACATGGTCTACAGCGTGGGTGATATCGAATTTCTTGTCGATATCTTTGGCGATGAGTAAAGTTTTATTTTCCATACTGTACCTCGCTTATTTCACCACGCTGCCCTTCGAGCCGCGAGCGGTCAGGGTAACGATAATCAGCAGGGAGGCGCCGGTGATGACGTTCTGAATGGTGGTAGGAGCACCGAGCGCGACAAAGCCGTTGAAGATCAGGGAGATAATGAACTCACCGACGACAATGGCGGTAATCGGCTGACCGTACTTGCGGAACGCGAGACCGAAGAAGGTACCCATGAGCGGCTGGAAGTTGCGGCTCATGGTGCTCATGCCGGTCAGCGCGGTCATGGTCGTACCGTAAGAGACGGAGAGAATGGCCATGATGCCGACGAAGAAGTGAAGCAGAACGTAACCGATCAGCTTATACTTCTCGACGTTGATACCCATGTTCTTGGCAACGAATTCGTTGGAGCCGATCGCGTTGCAGTAGGTGCCGATCTTGGTGTAGTTCAGAATGAAATACATCAGCGCGAAGGCGAGCAGGGCGAGGATGATGTTGCCCGGCGCGCCGGAGAAGAAGCGCAGGTTCTCGGCGAGCGTCTGCTTTTCACCGGCGGCAATGTAGACCGCGATGGATTCGAAGATCATCATCAAACCTACGGTGACGATCATGGACGGAACATTCAGTTTATTGTAAAGAATACCGATCAGCAAACCAATCAAAGCGCCGCAGCCAAGGCATCCGAGGACAAAGCCGGGATAACCGAACTGTTTTGAAAGGATGACGCCTACGATTGAGGAGAGTACGATGTTGGAGCCGACAGCAAAGTCAAAAAGGCCCATCACACAAATGAAATAGAGCCCGCAGCCGCCGACGGCGTAAATAATTGAAGATTGCAGGTATGTATAAAGATTCGACGCCGAACCGAAATTGTCCGGAGTCAGGATCTTGAACACACCGTAGAAGAACAGCACCATTACCAACAGCAAAAGAAAGCCGTAGTACCTGCTGCTTTTGAGTTTATTGAACTTCTCTGCCATAGAAAATTTCCTTTCTATAGGGGTCAGGGGTCAGGAGCCAGAGAGGCGCTTTTCGGGCACCTGATTCCTGGCACTTGACACCTAATTATTTTCTAAGGGAAGCCCCGCCGCGCCTGGCGGGGCTTCCACATAGGAAAGGATCTAAATATTATTTAGAGTGGCGGGCGACAACGTCGTCGACGGACAGGGCAGCGCAGGAAGCGGCCAGGTCGTCATAGGACAGTTCAGCCAGAGCCTTGATTTCATCAGCATAGTACGGGAGTTCGGTGCCGGTGAAGTAGGCAGCGTAGTTCGCGTAGGATTCCGGGGAATCGACGAACATGTACGGGAAGACCATGTCATAGTAGCCATCGGTCGGGACTTCGTAGTTGCCGCGGATCGCGTTGTAGACCATCAGGAAGGCATAGAACGGATCAGCATAGTGGCCGCCGGATTCAACAGCCATGGCGCCGGTTTCGAGCTTGACATCGAGGTCAGGCAGGAAGTCGGTGGAAGCAACAGCGATCTTGCCGGTCAGGCCCATCGCTTCGATACCGGCGATAGCACCGACGAGGGTGTCGCCGCCGCCGCCCGCAACGATGAGGGCGTCGATGTCAGGGTTAGCCTGGATGATGGCTTCGGCAGTGGCACGGCCGGTGTCGGTGGTGGTGCGGCCGTACTGCGGCTCGAGCATGACCATCTGATCATCCGGATGAGCTTCGTTCCAAGCTTCAACGCCGGCCTGGTAGCCAGCCCAACGGCCGAGGAACGTGGCATCGCCCGGTTCCCAACCTTCGAGACCGATCTTGCGGCAGCCCTTTTCGCCGAGGATGGTGACGAGGGTCTTACCGTTGTCGAATTCGGATTCATGAACAGCACCGACGTAGTACGGAGAAGCCTGAGCCTGAGCATATTCGTCCGGGTTGGCTTCCGGGTCGATTACGCGGAAGAACTGAGCGACGTACATTTCGTTCTCGTCGGCGGTCTTGATGACGGAACCCATTTCAGCGGAGGCGGAGTTGCAGATGATGATACCATCGCAGTCAGCCAGAGCCAGGGTTTCGGCGGAAGCGGTAACCTGCTCGGAGATGTGAGCCTGGTCAACCCACTGGGTTTCAACATCGAGGGCCTCAGCAGCGGCATCGATCATGCGCTTTACTTCGGAACCGAGGGTGTCAGTGGAGCTCCAAATGGAGATACCGATTTTAATTTTGTCATCAGCGGACGCGGTAGCGACAACGCCGCACAGCAGGGACAGAGCCAGCAGCAAAACGACAAGTTTCTTCATGAGTTTATTCTCCTTATAAATGTAGGTTGACGTTAGTTTAGAGCAGGCGCGCTCATAATTTGCGTCAATTTGTTGTCAGGCCGGAAAAATTAGAGAAGCCTGACTGTTTCATACAGCGGTCAATTCTGACCGTAATATGCGTTCTTTCCGTGCTTGCGCAGGTAATGCTTGTCCAGCAGGGCCTGCTGCATGTCCGGAAGTGCCGGGAAGAGCATCTCGGCGTGGTAATTCATCTCGGCGACGGTTTCCATCACCATCATGTTATGCACGGCGTTGAAGGGATCCGTCCCCCAAGCGAAAGGCCCGTGGGAGTGAACCAGCACGCCCGGAATGGCATCCGGATCGAGGTCGCGGAAGGTCTCCGCGATCACGTTGCCGGTCTCCAGCTCGTACTTGCCTTTGATCTCGGCCTCGGTCATCGTACGCGTGCAGGGAATGGCTCCGTAGAAGTAATCCCCGTGCGTCGTGCCGAGCGGGCGGATCGGGACACCGGCCTGGGCGTAGGAAACGGCCCATTTGCTGTGGGTATGAACCACGCCGCCGATGTTCGGGAAGGCGTTGTACAGAACCACGTGGGTGTCCGTATCGCTGGAGGGCTTGTATTTCCCTTCAACCTTCTCGCCGGTTTTGATGTCCACGACGACCATGTCTTCCGGTTTCAGCAGATCGTATTCGACGCCGCTGGGCTTGATGACCATCAAGCCGCTTTCACGGTCGATGCCGCTGACATTGCCCCAAGTGAAGATCACCAGGTTGTATTTCGGGAGAAGCATATTGGCTTCGTAGACTTGCTTTTTCAATTCCTCTAACATGCTCAGAACCTTTCAATCGCCAGTTTCTCGACGTCCAGGCAGTTCTTGTAAACCTCGATGAAGCTGTTGAAGCCGTCGACTTCGGCCTTATCCGCCATGACGGTGGAGGACTTGCATTCGGCGAAGACCTTGTGATCAAGATAATCCTCAAGTGTTTCGTCGCGATCCTTCCAAATGGCATAGGCACCGAGGAGCGCCATCCCGTACGGGCCGCCTTCGCCGGCGGTTTCCATTACGGAAACAGGGGTGTTGATCGCGGCGGAGAGAATGCGCTGGCCGACGCCTTCGGTCTTGAAATAGCCGCCGTGACCGAAGATCTTGTCAATGTTGACGTCTTCGTCCGCGAGGATATCCATACCGATCTTGAGCGTGGCAAGGGCACTGTAGAGGTGCATGCGCATGAAGTTCGGCAGCGTGAATTTCGAATCCGCCTTGCGCAGGAAGATCGGACGGCCTTCCTGAACATCGGTGACGCCTTCGCCGGAGTAATAGTTGTAGCTGATCAGCCCGCCGCAGTCCGGGTCGCCGTCAAGGGCAGCCTTGAACATCTTGGTGAAGAGCGTATCTTTATCAACATCGAAGCCGTAGAGGTTCAGGATCTGCGTGAACATGCTCGCCCAGGCGTTGGTGTCGGAGGTGCAGTTGTTGCAGTGAACCATCGCGACCGGAGCGCCGGACGGCGTGGTGACCATGTCGATCTCACGGTGGCGGTTCAGCTTCTTCTCGGTGACGACCATCGCGAAGTCGGATGTACCGGCGCTGACGTTGCCCGTGCGGACACGGACCGAATTGGTCGCGACCATACCCGTACCGGCGTCGCCTTCGCAGGGGACGACCGGGATGCCGGCTTCGAATTCACCGGTCGGATCCAGGAACAGAGCGCCCGCTTCGGTCAGCGTGCCCGCGTCGGCACCGGCAGGGAGGACCTTCGGAAGGAGTTTACGAAGGTCGAAGCCGTAATTCTTGACTTCCTTCAGCGCGTTGAATTTCGCGAGCATCTCGGCGTCGTAATCCAGCGTGTCGGAATCAATCGGGAACATACCGGAGGCTTCGCCGATGCCCATCACCTTCTTGCCGGTCAGGATGTAGTGAACATAGCCGGCGAGGGTGGTGATGTAGCTCAGCTTCGGGAGATGGTCTTCCTTATTCAGGATGGCCTGATACAGATGCGCGATGGACCAGCGCTGCGGGATGTTGAAGTCGAACAGACCGCTCAGCTTCTCCGCGGCTTCACCGGTGATGGTGTTGCGCCAGGTGCGGAATTCGCAGAGCTGATTGTCCTGGGCGTCGAACGGCAGATAGCCGTGCATCATCGCGGAGACGCCGATCGCGCCGGCGGTGCTCAAGGTCACGCCGTACTTTTCATGCACGTCGTGCTTCAGGTCCGCGAAACAAGCCTGGACGCCGGCTTTGACTTCATCCAGCGAGTAGGTCCAAATCCCGTTCACGTAGGAGTTCTCCCAAGTGTAGGAGCCGGAGGCAAGGACCTTGTAGTCCCTGCCTACCAGAACGGATTTGATACGGGTGGAACCGAATTCGATTCCGATTACGGTTTCTTTCAGATCCATAGCATTACCGCAGCTTCCAGACGAGGTCCTTGACCATCAGCTCTTCTTCGAGCTTCTCGACGGTCGTGTCCTTGTCAATGTGGACGAATTCGATATCCATGAACTTCGCCCAGTCATGCATCATTTCCGCGGTCACATCGTAGCTCAGCACGGTGTGATGCGCGCCGCCGGCAGTGATCCAGCATTCAACGCCGTCGGTCAGGTTCGGCATCGCGCGCCACATGACACGGCCGACCGGGAGGTTCGGCATGGGCATGATCGGTTTCACGGCTTCGATGTCCTGAACGATCAGGCGGAGGCGGCCGCCCATGTCAATGAGGGAGGCGACGATACCCTTGCCGGCTTTGCCTTCGAAGACCAAGCGGGCGGGATCCTTCTCGTTCATGCCGATACCCAGGTGATGGGTCTCGATGCGCGGTTTGTCGGCAGCCAGGGACGGGCAGACTTCGAGCATATGAGCGCCGAGGGAATATTCATGACCCTTGACGAGATGATAGGTGTAGTCTTCCATGAAGCCGGAGGAGCCGTTGCCGTTCTCGCCCATGGCTTTGAGGATGGAGGTCATCGCGGCGACCTTCCAGTCACCTTCGCCGCCGTAGCCGTAGCCCAGCGCCATCAGGTGCTGAGAGGCGATACCCGGCAGCTGTTCCATGCCGTAGAGGTCCTGGAAGGTGTTGGAGTAGGCCTTGCAGCCGTTGCGGTCCAGCATCTTCTTGATGGCGATTTCTTCGCGGGCCTGATACTTGATCGCGGCGATGTCATCGGTAGCGACCGTGTAGTTGGCCTTGTATTCGTTGAAGAGGGCTTCGATTTCCTCATCGGTGACGGCGTTCATTTCCTTCACGAGATCGCCGACGGCCCAGGTGTTGACTTCCCAGCCGAGCTTCTTCTGGACTTCGACCTTGTCGCCTTCGGTGACGGCTACGTCGCGCATGTTATCGCCGAAGCGCATGACCTTCAGGTGCTTGGAGAAATCAACGCCGACCGCGACCTTCTGGAACTCAGCCAGGCGGGCGATGACTTTTTCATCCTTCCAGTAGCCGGCAACGATCTTGCGGGCCTTGCGAAGGCGGGCGCCGATGAAACCGTGTTCGCGGTCGCCGTGGGCAGCCTGGTTCAGGTTCATGAAGTCCATGTCGATCTCTTCATTCGGGATCTCGAGGTTGTACTGCGTGGCGAAGTGGCACCACGGCTTCTGGAGCAGGTCGAGGCCGGTCAGCCACATCTTGGAGGGGGAGAAGGTATGGCACCAGGTGACGACGCCGAGGCAGTTGTCATCGAAGTTGGCTTCCTTCATCACGGAGGTGATCTGCCCGGAGCTCATCGCGGTGACTTTGTAGACGAGCGGATAAGGGAGCTTCGTGCTGAGCCACGCGGCCATTTCCTCGGCGCGTTCGGCAACAGTCTTCAGAACTTCCTCACCATAAAGATCCTGGGATCCAACAACAAACCAAAATTCTTTGCTCATAGTACGCATATCTCCTGTAAAACTAAATAAAACTCTTGAAAGGCGGTATCAGTATTTCAATCGTCTTTCACGAAAACAATTTTCAATTTATGTAAGATCGAAAAATTACGTAAGTTCGATACGGTAATTCGGCGCGGCCTGTGTACTCACGGAGGAGGGATTACCACGATAGGAGTTGATCAAAAATTGATCTCGATGTTCCGGTATCGTACACAAGCCGCCGAATTGTAAAACAACCGACTAAATCTTTTTGCGATTTGAATAGTTCGTGATGAAGGTCTGGATGCTGATGAAGAGCAGCAGCAGGCCGCCGGTCGCGATTTTGCCCCACCAGGAAAGCAGGTTCCCGTTGAAGGTGATCAGGGTCGGGATGACGGACTTCAGCAGAACACCGACGAGGGTGCCGAGCATGTTGCCGACGCCGCCGGTGAGCAGCGTACCGCCGATAACGGCCGCGGAGATCGCTTCCATTTCACCGCCCTGCAGGGAGAGGTTCCAGCCGGATTTCACGTTGAGCGCGTAGGCGACGCCCGCGAGAACGGAGCAGAAGCCGTTGAAACCGTAAACCAAAACCTTGGTGCGTCCGACGGGGAGGCCCATCAGCTTCGCGGAATGTTCGTTGCCGCCGATCGCGTAGACGTTGCGGCCGAAGCGGGTCTTCTGAAGGATGAAGTAGCCGATGAGGATCATGACGATGAACATAATGAAGTTCAGGTTGATGAAGGTGATCGGTTTGATCTTCACCCATTCGCCGTCCACGTAGTGCTTGAAGTAAATCTTGAAGCCGGCGAGGGCGTCAATGAACGGATGCGCGATCGTCAGGGATTCGCGGCTGATCAGGGAGCAGACACCGCGGGCCAGGAACATACCGGTCAGCGTGGTGATGAAGGCCGGGACATTCAGGTAGTGAATGGTGAAGCCCATCAGCAGGCCGAGGCCGATGCCAACCACGAAGGAGAAGAGGATGCAGATGGCGGGGTGAATTCCCATTACGCCGGTGCCGTAGGCGATGATCATGCCGGTCAGGCTGGCGACAGCCGCGACGGAAAGGTCAATACCGCCCGTGATCAGAACCATGGTCATACCGACCGCGGAGATCCCGTAGTAGGAGTTGTTGATGAACATGTTCACGAAAGTACGCAGGGTGGTGAAGCCCTTGCTGCCGTAGCGGATCGCGCCGTAAGCGTAGATGATCAGGAAGATCACGATGGCCGCGTAGACCATGATGAAATTCGGATTGAGCAGCTTATTCCAGAATGATTGGCGTTTCGGAGCTTTTTTCTTGTTTTCCATATTACGCCTCCGTGACAACAGTGTTTTTCTTCGTGAACTTCTTCGCGAAGAATTCGCGGACCGGTTCGGACTGAAGAACGATGACGACCGCGATGATCAAGGCTTTGAAGGCCATCGTGGCTTCGGCGACGATACCGAAATAGTAAACGAAGGTAACGATCGTGCGGATGATGATGGAGCCGATGATGGTGCCGGAAAGGCTGAACTTACCGCCGGACATGTTCGTGCCGCCGATAACGACTGCCAGAATCGCGTCCATTTCGTAGTTCAGACCGGCATTGTTCGAGTCGTTCGACATAATGCGGCTGGAGTAGATCAAACCGGAGATCGCGGAGAGCAGCGCCGTGAGGGCGTAGACGATGATGATGACCTTGCGGGCATCGATACCGGCCAGGCGGCTGGCGTTGCGGTTGATACCGACGGATTCAACGAAGGTACCGAACGCGGTCTTGCGGACGAAGAGCATCATCAATATGGTTACCACGATCGTGATAATAATCGGCATTGGCAAATATAGGAAGCTTCCTTGCCCGATCATACGGAAGGGAGAATACTGGGTCGTGAACTGCTTGCCGTCGGTAACGATCTGAGCAACGCCGCGGCCGCAGACCATCAGGATCAGGGTCGCGATAATCGGCTGAATGTTGCCGACGCTGATCAGGAAGCCGTTGAAAATACCGATGAGAAGGCAGACCGCGATCGGAACGAAAATCGCGAAGAAGAACGGCTTCACGGTGTAATCGCCCGGGGTGTTGTAGACGGTGACATCCCAGCGCATGAATTTGAGAGCGATGGCGCCCGAGAGAGCAACCAAAGCGCCTACCGAAAGGTCGGTGCCGCCGAGGGCGATGACGAGGGTCATGCCAAGGGCGATGATGGTGATTTCCGCGGAACGGTTGATGATATCAATGAGCGAACCGTAAAGCATGCCGGTCGCCGGCTGATAGCTGATTTTGAAGAAGTCCGGGCGGATAATGAGGCAGACGAGAAGGATCAAAGCTTCCGCTACAACTGCCCAGAAAATCTTGGATCTGGTAAGATCCGCTAAGTTGAATTTTTTCTTGTTCATTCGCTCTCCTATTCCGCTTCGTTCGAACCTTCAGCGATGATGTTCAGAATTTCCTGCTGTGTGCAGCCTTCGCCGTCAATTTCACCGACCTTATGGCGGTCTCTCATGACTTCAATGCGGTTGGAACAGCGGATGATTTCGTCAAGTTCGGAGCTGATGAAGATAACCGACTGACCTTTGTCGCACATTTCAAGCATCAGGCGCTGAATTTCAGCCTTGGCGCCGACGTCAATACCGCGGGTCGGTTCATCGAGGATGAGGACGTCCGGATCGGTCGCCATCCAGCGGGCGAGAATCGCTTTCTGCTGGTTGCCGCCGGAGAGCTCTCCGACTTTCTTTTCCGCGTCCGGAGTGGCAATGCCCAGGGCCTTGATGTATTTATCGGCCAGCTCATCCTGTTCCTTGCGGCTGATCGGATGGAGGAAGCCTCTGCGGGCCTGCAGGGCGAGGGCGATGTTCTCACGGATGGTGAGGTCGCCGATGATGCCGTCGCGTTTGCGGTCTTCCGGGCAGAACGCGATTTTGTAGGCGATCGCGTCGTGCGGCTGCTTGAAGTTGACCGTAGTATCGTTGACTTTGATCTCACCGGTCTCGGTACCCTTGACACCGAAGAGCATTTCCGCGGTTTCCGTACGGCCGGAGCCGAGCAGACCGGCGAAGCCCATCAATTCACCCTTCTTCAGGTTGATGGAGACATCTTCCACGGAGCCTCGGATGCCGATGTGGTTGGCGGTCAGCTGATAAGGCGCATCCGGATCGACATTGGCGCGCTTCAGGTTGAAGATCGTGTCCATGTCCTTACCGACCATCTTCGTAACCAGCTCGACCTTGCTCAGTTCGTCAACGTTGTAGGAGCCGACGAGCTTACCGTTGCGGAGAATTGTCATTCGGTCGGAGATTTCATAAATCTGATCGAGGAAGTGGGTAATGAAGATGATGCCCATGCCTTCGGCTTTCAGTTCGCGCATCACGTCGAAGAGCAGCTTCACTTCGTTGTCATCCAGGGAAGAAGTCGGTTCGTCAAGAATCAGGATCTTCGCCTTGATGTCGACAGCGCGGGCGATGGAAACCATCTGCTGAATCGCGGTGGAATAAACATAGAGCGGACGGGTCACGTCGATATCCATGTGGAACCGCTGCATCAGTTTTTCAGCTCGGTCATTGATCTGTTTCCAGTCGATCTGCTTGTGCTTCATCGGCTGACGGCCGATAAAAATGTTTTCGGCAACGGTCAGGTTGGGGCACAGGTTGATTTCCTGGAACACGGTTGAAATACCCATCCCAATGGCATCCTGCGGGGAGGTCGGTTCAATTTCCTTACCGTCGAGGATGATCTGTCCGGCGTCTTTATGCTCTACACCGGTCAAGCATTTGATCAATGTAGATTTACCGGCGCCGTTTTCTCCCAACAGGGAATGAACCTCACCGGCTTTCAGGAAGAAATCAACTTTATCCAGCGCTTTCACGCCCGGGAAGCTGATTTCAATCTGTTTCATTTCGAGAATATATTCGTTTGCCAAGGGGTCCTCCTTTTGAAAAATACGGAACGGAAGAGCTTTCTCCGTACTAGCGGGACTCATCCGCCCTGTATTTTGAAGCTCCCCCGTCTCCGGGGGAGCTTCAGGATGATTAGATTACTGAATTAGTACAGACGTTCGTCGATGACGTCAGCAGCCTTGATGGTGGTGGTGGTACCGCCGTCATTGTCGGTCAGGACAACGCCGCCGTCCATATCGTAGACGAATTCTTCCGGATGGACAACTTCCTTAGCGAAGGTTTCACCGGATTCGATGCGCTCGATGAAGGATTCAACGAACGGGCCGTACAGCGGGGTGCATTCAACGGTGCAGTTCATTTCACCGGCGACGATGGCGTCGAAGGCAGCCTTCACGGAGTCGCAGCCGACGATGATGATGTCTTTGCCAGGTTCGAGGCCGGCGGCCTTGATGGCATCGATGGCGCCGAGGGCCATGTCATCGTTCTGGGCGATGAGGACGTCGATCTTCTCGAGGGACTTCAGCCAGGATTCCATAACGGCCTGACCTTCAGCACGGGTGAAGTTACCGGACTGCTGGGCAGCCAGTTTCATGAACGGGTAGGCTTCCATAGCAGCGAGGTTGCCTTCGGTGCGGCCAACCTGAGCGCCGGCGCCGGTGGTACCTTCCATGATGACGACCTGGATGTCTTCGCCGTCACGGCCGAGGGACTTCAGATATTCGCCGGCCCAAGCAACCTGGCGATAACCTTCCTTCACGAAGTCGCCGCCGAACGCAGCAACGTAGTCGATCTGGTCAGCGCAGGAGGGCATGCGGTCGAGGAGGATCAACGGAATTTCAGCTTCGTTGACTTCAGCGAGGACTTCGTCCCAACCGGTTTCAACAACGCCGGTGAAGAGGATGTAGTCAACACCCTGGGTGATGAAGTTGCGGAGAGCGTTGATCTGGTTTTCCTGCTTCTGCTGGGCATCATCGTAGACCAGGGTCCAGCCTTCGTGGCCTTCAATGGTGCTGTTGACACTGTCGGTGTTGGCAGTGCGCCAGTCGGATTCCTGACCGATCTGGGAGAAGGCGATGGTGAGGTCTCGGGCCTGGACGGCAACACAAGAGAACGCCAAGACGACAAGCAGGACGGCAAAAACTAATTTCTTCATAAGATTGCTCCTTTTATTCTTTTATATTCTCGATCGCGAGAATATTTTAGGGTAATTTCATTCTAATTGAACTTTCGGGAAAATACAATCATTATTTTTTGCTGATAATAGTAATAAATTCTGAATTTATTGCATGATTTTTCGTGAAAAAGGTAAATATTTTTGAAAACCTTCAAAAAATTTCGACAGCCTCAAATACGCGCTTTCCATGTGCTATAATGTCAAAAATCGACTGTTTTCATCCATATAATCGCTTATGAAATACACGCTCAAACAGCAAATCTATCGTTTATTGATTCCGATCTTCATCCTGCTCGCGCTGGTGATCGTTGTCTTCAGCTTCATGCTGAACTCGATCAACAGCCGCTACGAACAGGCAATGGAGAGCGCGGTGATTGCCGCGGATTTTAATAAGGAATTCAAAAGCACGCTGGACCAGGCGATGTATGACCACGTGATCCAGCCGCGGACCGAACATTCGAAAGATGATCTGCCGCTCGAGGAGCTGGAACAGGCGGAGGAAGTCCTTCATCGCCTTGAGAAGGTGACGAAGCTGCCGGATAATCAATGGCGCATTCAAAGTATGCTCTACATGTGCGGGAATCTGCGCATGTATATGAATGAGATCGCGGAAACGGAATCCTACGACACGCGCATGCAGCTGCTTGAGAAGAACATCCGCGGTGAGACCGGCTTGACGACGCTCATTGTTCAATATATGCATGATTTCGTCGACGATGAAGTGCAGGAAATGGCGCGGCTCAGCGCTGATATCAACCGGGAATGCTCGCTGATCATTATTGTCGCGGTTTTGGTGATCTCCGCCATCTATGTCGTGATGATGTTCTATACAATGAAGGTCACCAACGGGATCACCGAACCGATTACGAATCTTACGAAGAAGGCCCGCCGCTTCGGTACGAAAGGCTTCGATAAGGCGATCCCGATCAAGACGAATATTGAGGAACTGCGCATCCTTGACGATACATTTAATGAAATGACCGACCACATCAATACATTGATGAATAAGCAGGTCGAGAATGAACGCTCTCTTTCCCGGGCGGAGCTGGAACTGCTGCAGGCGCAGATCAATCCGCATTTCCTTTATAACACGCTGGATTCCATCGTCGTTCTCGCGGAGTCCAACCGTGAGGATGACGTGATCAACATGATCACCAGCCTCTCGAATTTCTTCCGCAACTCCCTCAGCGAAGGCGAAGACATTCATACCATCCGCGCGGAGTTCACGCAGGCGGCGAGTTACCTTGAGATTCAGCAGATCCGCTACAGCGATATTCTGTCTTACTCAATCAATGTCTCCGACGACATCCAGAATTGCCTGATCCCGAAGCTGGTCCTCCAGCCGCTGATTGAGAACGCCCTCTACCACGGCATCAAGAACCGCCGCGGCCGCGGGCTGATCACGATTACCGGGGAACGGAACGACAAAAACATCCTGCTCGTCGTTCGGGATAACGGCGTCGGCATGACGCCGGAGCAGCTCGAGAAGCTTCAGTACGGCACTTATCAGGAAAAATTAGGCAGTTACGGCCTGTGGAATGTTCATCAGCGGATCAAGCTGTATTGCGGCGAAGGCTGCGGCCTGACCTTCGAAAGTGTTTACGGAGAGGGAACCACCGTCACGGTGACGCTTCCGTATGCCGGTGTCGAAAAGACGAAAGATAAGGAATAAATGAACGAGATGTACCGACGAAAGAGCTTCATTATTATTGCGGTATTACTGATCTTGGCGGCCGTATCCTTGTGCGGATGCGAAGTCGCGGATCAAGAGAATACCGCCGGCAGTCAAACCGATTTGATCGTCGTCGGGTTCTCGCAGCTGGGGTCCGAGAGCGACTGGCGGAAGGGCAATACGCAGAGCATGATAGAAGCTTTTTCAACGGAGAACGGCTTCCGCCTGATCTTCGATGACGCGCAGCAGAAGCAGGAAAAGCAGATCACCGCCATCCGCAACTTTATCAATCAGGGCGTCGATTATATCCTCCTCGCGCCCAACACGGAGCAAGGCTGGGATACCGTTCTCGCCGAAGCGAAGGCCGCCGGCATCCCGGTGATCATCATCGACCGCCAAATTGAAGTCTCCGATCCGGATCT
>CAVCBG010000010.1:0-15700 GCA_963600285.1 Anaerovoracaceae bacterium | reverse complement strand
ATGTCCAACGCCCGATAGTAACCGAGCTTCACCGCCTCGACCACACGGCCGGCCTTGATCTCATCGCCGACCTCGAACACACGGTCCGCGGTGTTCAGGAACTCGTTCGCGGAGGCGCGGTCCGCCTTCATGCCCGCGGCGAGGAGAATGCTGTCCGCCTCGACGAGAATATCGCCGTCGGGCGTGGAGCAGACGACGCCGGCATCCGTGATCTCTTTCGCGGTCGTCTTGACCTTGATCTCGATCTTGCTGTCGCGGATGTATTTATCCATCGCGACCTTGTGCATCCAGTAAGCGTCCGCCGCCCAGGTGTCTTTCATCTCGATGACGGTGACATCCTTGCCGAGCATATCCAGATAGATCGCGACTTCGCTGCCGACCAGACCGCCGCCGAGGATGGCGACTTTCTGCCCGAGGGCGGGCTTTTCGGACTTCAGCGCGTCAAGCCCGACGACCTTCGGGTTATCAATGCCCGGAATGCGCGGGACGATCGGCTTCGCGCCGACAGCGGAGATCACCACGTCCGCGCCCATCGCCGCGACTTCTTCCGGCGTCACTTCCTTATTGAGGTGAATGTCGACGCCCGCGTCCTTGCAGCGCTTCGCCAGCACCTCGACGAAGTGATACATATCCTGCTTGAAGGGGATGTGCTTCTCATGCACGATCTGGCCGCCGAGCTCGCCGTTCTTCTCGAACAGGGTCACGGAATGCCCGCGCTTCGCCGCGGTGACGGCCGCTTCCATGCCGCCGGGACCGCCGCCGATGACGACGACCTTCTTCGGGGTCGTGGCGGGGAAGCCGTATTTATTCTCAAGCTCATCGCCGACGACCGGGTTGAAGGCGCAGCAGAAGTTGCGGTTGGTCAGGTAGTTGTAGAAGCAGGTATAGCAGCGGCAGCACTTCGTGATGTCGTCCTTGTGACCGGAGAAGGCCTTCTCCGGGAAGTAGGGATCCGCCAGGGACTGACGGGCGACTTCGACGATGTCCGCCTTGCCGGAGGCGATGATCTCTTCCATCTGGTCGACATCGTTCAGCCCGCCGAGGGTCGCGACAGGCGTCTTGACGTGCTTCTTGATCTCGGCCGCGTACTTGACGTTGCAGCCGTGCTCGATGAACATGGAGGGATGCGTGATCACGAAGACGTCGTCGTTCTCATGAATGCCGGCGGAGACGTGGATGAGGTCCACCTTGCCGTCGATCATCTTCGCCATCTCCACGCCTTCCTCAATGCCGTACCCGCCGGGGATGCATTCGGAGCCGCTCATGCGGAACTCGATCGGGAAGTTCGGGCCGACGGCCTCGCGGACTTTCTCGATGACCAGCAGGGAGAAGCGCATTCGGTTCTCAAGGCTGCCGCCCCAGCGGTCGGTGCGCTTATTGAAGTAGGGCGAGGCGAACTGTCCCAGCAGCCAGCCGTGGCCGCCGTGGATCAGGACCATGTCGAAGCCCGCTTCCTTCACCAGACGCGCCGCGTTGCCGAACGCCTGCGCGGTGTTCTGAATGTCCTCTTCCGTCATGGCGCGAACGGGAACGCCCTGGGCGTTGACTTCGTCGTTCGGGCCGATCAGCGTATAATCCGCGTGGGACTGGCTGCGGGCCGCGCCGAACTTACCGCCGTGAGCAAGCTCCATCGTCGCCATGCAGTTGTGTTTATGGAACTCGTTCGCCATGCGCTTCAGGGACGGCAGGGACATATCGTCGTAGAGGATGACTTCCTTCGTATGGGAACGGCCGACGGCCTCCACGATGCCCAAGCCGATGCAGACGGAAGCCAGGCCGCCGCGTCCGCGGTAGGCATGGAAGGCGATGTCTTCCTCGCGCATATGGCAGTCGGGGTCGAGTTCCGGGTTGGACATCGGCGCGCCGAAGATGCGGTTCTTGAAGGTGACGCCGTTGATGGTGATCGGGCTCGCGAGATTGGGATAGTATTTATTCTTCATGCTTTGCGGTTCCTCCTAAGTTTAAAAACGCCCTCCGCCGCGGATAACGGCGGAGGGACGGCTGAAATTTAAGCCATGCGCAGGACGGCTTTGATGCATTCGCCTCTGTGGGAAGCCTGCTGGGCTTCGTTGATCTCCTCGAAGGGATAAACCTTGATGAGTTTGTCGATCGGGAACAGACCGCGGCTGTAGTAGTCGATGAGCTTCGGGATGAAGTCCTTCGGGATGGAGTCGCCTTCGACAACGCCGATGAGGGACTTGCCGTCGCCCATGAGTTCATTCTGGACGTTGAAGGTGATGTCGCCGGTCGCGCCGACCACGACGCACTTGCCGTCGAAGTCGAGCATGCCCATGGACTTGCGGACGCATTCGCCGACACCGGTGGTATCCACGGAATAGTTGACGCCGCCTCCGCCGGTGATTTCCTTCACCGCGGCAACGACATCGTCAACTTCCTTGCGGTTGACGGTATGGGTGGCGCCGAGTTCGCGGGCGAGCTGCAGGCTCTTCGGGTTGCCGCCGACAGCGATGATCTTCGAGCAGTTCGCGATCTTCGCGGCCATGATGGCGCTCATACCGACCGTACCGCAGCCGAAGACAGCGATGGTGGAGCCGAATTCCGGGCGCAGGCGGTTCAGGACCGCGCCGGCACCGGTCTGGATGCCGCAGCCGATCGGGGCGACATACGCGAGATCAATGTCCGGATCCGTGACCTTGACAGCGCTCCGCTGGTTGACAACGGCATAGGTCGCGAAGGAGGACTGGCCGAAGAAAGTGGAGAGGACCTGACCGTCGAGCGTCTTCAGGCGGCTGGTGCCGTCCGGCTGAATGCCGCCGAAGTTGATCTTGTTGAAATTCTTGCAGACGTAGGGCTTCGCCTTCTGGCAGCAGGGACAGGAACCGCAGCTCGCGAAGGTAATGCCGACGCGGTCGCCGGGTTTGAATTCCTCAACGCCGACGCCGACTTTCTCAACGATGCCCGCGCCTTCGTGGCCGAGAACGGCCGGCAGCGGGACGGGGATGAACTGATTCTGCACAACGGCGTCGGTGTGGCAGATACCGCAGGCGGTAATACGGACAAGGATCTCACCGAACTTCGGTTCATCGAGTTCGACATCTTCAATAACAAACGGAGCTCCCTTGGAATGGGTTACAGCAGCTTTAATCTTCATATTCGATTGCGCCTCCTGTGAGTGAAATTGGTATTAAGTTGATCAAAAAGGGTACTTCCATATACTATTTTATACCGAATTTCAACCGCATGCGTCAGCAGCTATCGTGACAAAAGTAACAAACTTTCACGGAACAAATTCAAAATTCCCACGTATAATAATGGAGAAAGAAAAGGAGTACACAATGAAACAGAAATTGATCCCGCTTGAAAAGCAGTCAAAGAAGAAACAGCGAGAGTTTTACAAGCTCCTGCGCGGCGACTGGAACGGCGTGAATCCCGTGACCCGCGCGACGCAGGAGAGCAAGGCTTACAACCGAGCGAAATTCAAAGGCAGCCGCTGTCGTGAAGACGAACGGCTGCTTCCTTTTTTAATCGGCGCGTGAGGCATACAAAAAACCGCCGGATGAACCGGCGGTTTTGTTTGATCGTATTCGCTTGAGGATTTACTCTTCGAAAGCGGGCTCGACCGGGGTGATATCGGTGATGTCTTCTTCCATCCAGATATCGAGATTCTCGGCGTACTTATCAAGCCAAGCGGTGAAGGCTTCGCTCAGGGCGTTGCTGCGCTGAGTGGAGGAGTACGGATGATCTTCGTGAGCGATCACCTGGATCACATGCCAGCCGTAATCGGACTGGACGGGCTCGGTCACGGTACCGACTTCCGCGGCGAACGCGGCTTCGGAGAATTCCGGAACCATGGAGTCGTAAGTGAACCAGCCGAGGTCGCCGCCGTTCGCGGCGGAACCGGTATCGGTGGAGAGCTCAATGGCGAGGTCGGCGAATTCTTCACCGGCATCGAAGCGGGCGAGGACGTCCCAAGCTTCTTCTTCGGTCTCGACCAGGATGTGGCGGGCCCAAACCATGTCTTCGGAGGTCGGCAGGTCGGCGGAGAGTTTGGCTTCAACCTTATCCTGCATCAGCTCGTACTTCAGTTCCTGCTTGAAGAAATCCTTGGTGTAATAGTAGTTGTTGGCGAAGTAGTAAGTTTCGTAGGCGTTGAACATATCCTCGGTGTATTCGGTCGGGGTCATGGTCGGGCCGACGGTCGGAACTTCGGTGGGTTCAGCTTCTTCTTCGGCTTCGGCAGCGGCTTCATCAATCGCGTCTTCGATCTCAGCGGCAGCTTCCTCAACCTCGGCAGCGGCTTCTTCTTCCTCAGCGGCGGCAACGTCTTCGGCAACTTCAACGAACTCGTCAACAGAGTCAACGTTCTCGGCGATTTCGGCAGCGGTTTCGAGGGTGTCAACAGCTTCGGCAGCTTCCGCGACGGTCTCAACGGTCTCGGCGGCTTCTTCGGCTTCGGCTTCATCAATCATATCGACAACAGCGCTCGCGGCCGCTTCAGCTTCGGAGGCAATCGCAACTTCGGTCGGATCCGGAGTAGCGGTGTAGCGCAGGATGGCGTACTGCTCTTCGGAGATGGTCGCGGTCGGGGCGAGCGGTTCATCGGTCGGCTGCGGGGTCGGGGTGCCGTTCGGATAATAGCCGAACATGCTCTCGTAGTAGGTCTCAACTTCATCGTCGCTGACGGTGATGCCTTCCTGGGCGGCACCGTAAGCCATGATGCGCTGGTCGATCATGTTGCTCAGAACAGTCTGGCCGAGGAGGCCTTTGTAGGCGTCGGACATCTGATAAGCATAGCTCTCGCGGGTGGTTTCATCCATTTCCATGCCGAACATGCTGTAGAGCTGCTTCATGTAGGAATAGTTGTTGTTGATGTTGGAGCGGTACATGGAGACAGCGCTCTCGAACTCGGTCTGGGTGATGGTGTCGTCGCCGACAGTGGCAACGGCCTTGCGGTCCGGGTTGTTGACGATACCGAGGATCACACCAACGATAACGGCGATCACGACGAGCGCGGCGGCAATAATGCCGGCGGTGCGCAGGATCTTCACCTGCTTCTCTTCCTGAGCGCGGCGTTCGCGGTTGGTTTTGTTATTCTGGCGGGGATTGAGGATCTCCTTCTTTTCGGAATCTGCCATTTAAAATCCTTTCATCAAAAAAAGGGCACAGAGATGTCTCTATGCCCAATCATATTCACAACTGTTCTCTGTTAGCGGACAACATCCTGATAAGGTTCGGAAGTGAACGGGAGCAGAGCAATCTGGCGGGCGCGCTTCACAGCGTACGCAACAGCGCGCTGGTGCTTCGCGCAGGTACCGGTCTGGCGGCGGGAGCGAATCTTGCCGTCTTCGGTAACGAAACCGCGAAGAAGATCGGTGTTCTTGTAGTCAATCTTCAGGGTCTTATCGGCGCAGAAACGGCAAACCTTCGGACGGGCAACGAATCTTCTCGGGCCGCCGCGGCGTTCCTGCTGTTCATTCATCATTTCTTCACTCATGTTTAACTCCTAACGGTAATTATTACCGGCTATGAGGCTTGATTAGTCTTCGTCAACGACGGTGATCATTGAGCGCATGATGCTCTCAACGAAGCGCATATTTCTGCTCAGTTCCTTCACGGAAGCAGGCTCAAGGTTGGCAGTGATCAGAACATACTGACCGTCACGCTGTTTGCGGATGCGGTAGGCCATTCTGCGTTTGCCCCAGTTGTCAATGCTGACAACTTCACCCTTGGAATCGGCAATCCAACCCTTGACCTTTTCGATCACGTTGTTCAGGTTTTCTTCGTCAAGATCCGGAGTGGCGATGAAGATGATTTCGTACTTACGCATGTTTATATCTCCTTTCCCTGGGATTATTTCCGCGCGAGACGGAAACGGAAAGTTTGCCTCGTCGGCAAATCCTTATTAGTTTACCATACTTTAAAGAAAATCAAAAGACAGATGACAAAAATGTGATGAATTTCGGGAGGAAAATGATCAGCCCGATCGGCACGGAGACGATGGCGAAGATCAACACCGCCCCGGCGGCGAGGTCCTTGGAGGCCTTCGCCAGGGGATGGATCTTCCCGTCCGCGGCGAGATCGACAACGCGCTCCACGGCGGAGTTCATCGCTTCCGCGCTCCACACCGCGCCCACCGTCAGCAGCAGCACGCACCATTCCATCGCGGAGACGTGAAAGACGATCCCGCAGATGATGACGAGGATGGTGGCGGCCATATGCACGTGGGCGTTCTGCTCGTTCGCCCAGAGCTCTTTCAAGCCGTCGAAGGCGTGGCGGAAGGACAGGCGTTGGCGTTTGATCTTCGGTTGGAGCTTAGAATTCAAAGTCTTCTCCCGGTCTGCGGTTGATCTTCACGCCGCACTTCTGAAGGTATTCATCCTGCAGCGCCCACATTTCTTTTTTCTGCTCTTCCTCGTAATGATCGTACCCGAGCAGATGAAGCAGCCCGTGAATCTCAAGCAGCCCGATCTCATCATCGAGGCTGTGTCCGGACAGGCGGGCCTGTTCCTCGGCGCGCTCTTTGCAGATGATGATGTCGCCGATGTATTCCAACCCGGTCTCGGGATCGAATTCGCCCTCGGACTCAAAGGAGAGGACATCCGTGACGGCGTCCACCTTGCGGTATTCCTTGTTCAGGGATTGGATGCGGTCCGGGTCGACGAAGGAGATCGTGAAGTCCGGGCATTCGTCATAGAAATCCAACAGCAGCGTCTCGGAGATCTTCTTGAGCATCTCCTCATTCGGCGTAAATTCAGAGGTCAATTCTTCGGTGTTGATGAACATTCTGTTTCCTTTTTATTGTTGTCCAAAGGCACGCCCTGCGGGTCGGCCGGCGGGATCGCGGGCTTCTCGGCGGAGTTCTTGTCCGCCGCGTCCGGGTAGCGCATCCGCTGATGATACATGTTCTGCAGCACGCGCTCAAAGGAGCCGCGGGCCGTGGAAAGGTCTTTCATCGTCAGCGGGGTGTTGTCAATCTGTCCCGCGGTGGTGTAAAGGTTGAAGACGTCCTTCACCAGCTCGTGAATCTCTTCCGGCGTACCGGGATGCTCGGCGCGGGCGCGGGCTTCAACGGTATCGGCGAACATGACCAGCGCGGTCTCTTTGGAAGTCGGCGCCGGGCCTTTATAGCGGAAGTCGTTGATGTCAACATTCTCCTCGCCGTAAAGCTGGACCGCCTTGGCGTATTGGTAGCGGGTGATGTTCGTGCCGTGATGCTGGAGGACGAAGTCTTCGATGCGGGAGGGCAGGCCGTATTCCTTCACCAGCTCGGCGCCGTCCGTGACGTGATTCAGGATGATCGCGGCGGATTCCTGCGGCGTCATGTCGTTATGCAGATTGAGGTTATTCGACATCTGGTTCTCGACGAAGAACTGCGGATTCTTCGCCTTGCCGACATCATGGTACATTGCCCCCGCTCTCGTCAGCAGCGAATCCGCGCCGATGTCGCGCGCCGCCTGTTCGGCCAAGTTCGCCACCTGCAGGCAGTGCTGATAAGTGCCCGGCGCGTTCTGGAGCAGGTACTGCAGCAGCGGAGAGTCCGGGCGGAGCAGCTCCATGAGCTTGGTCGGGGTGGTGATGCCGATAAAGCCGGAGATCAGGAAGTGGAAGAGCAGCGCCAGAATGCCGGAGAGCATGCCGCAGCCGAAGACCGAAAGGGAGATCGTCACCACGGCGGAGGAATCCGACGAGGCGGAGCTGCTGATGAACAGGTAAGCGATCGCGACAGGGATCCCTGTGAGGCCGGCGATGGCCCCGGTCTTCAGGAAGCTGCCGATCTGCCGTCCCTTCCCGATAATGATGATCATCGACAGGGACATGAGGATGTAATAAACGCTGAGCACGCCCGCGTTCGAGAAGTCGAAGGGCAGGAGCATCGCGAGGATCAACGCGAAGATGCTGCCGGAGACCTGGCCGAAGAGGCAGGCAATCGTCAGCCCAAGCCCCGGCGCCGGGAACAGATACGGGAGCACGGTATGATTCGGCGTGAGCAGGCGTCCGAAGACAAAGTAAAGCACGAAGAGCACCGCCGCCCAGAGCCAGTTCTTCCAGCCGACGATCTCATGGGCGTTGGCGCCGAGAATGCCGATGAAGATAAAGAGCAGGACGCCCGCGATCATGCAAAGCACGGCGATAAACTTGCCGACATTGTTCGAGGACTGCACCAAGCCCATCTTATCCAGGGCTTCGTAAATCAGCGAGGTGACGATCTGACCTTTTTGAATGACGGTCTGGTTCGCGACATAGGTACGCTCACGCGGCTGGACCGCGTCGCGGGCGTCATCCTTGGCCTTCTGCGTCAGCTCCTCACTGTAGAGGCTGTTCGCGCAGACGAAGCGGCTGACGACGGTCGTGACAAGGCCGGAGATCTGGGTCGAGATGTAATAGTTGATCATCGCCGGGATGTTCTCGATCTCGGTGATGACCTGCGTGTCGCGGATGGAGTTCTGCATCACGTTCTCAAGCACGCGGATGCTCTCTTCCTGCAGCGTATTCCAGTCGTCGGCGCTCATATCGAGGAACTGCTCGATGGTGCTTTCATCAAAGGACGCGAGATCGAGCGAATTGATGTACGCGATCTTCTGCAGCCGGGTCAGGTATTCATCCGCCCGCACGACACCGATGAATTGGAAGGTGTAGCGCAGGTTCTGGACCTGGTTGCGGGAGATGGTCGGATCGGCCGGCAGGAAGATCGGGCTGACGTTGTCTTCCGCCGCCTGTCTGGATTCCTCCGTCAGGATGTCGCTCGTGAAGGTGATCGTCCGCGGCGCGGTAATATCCATCAGCGAGACATCGCCGACTTTTAACGAATAGTTCGAACGGCGCAGGGAGACCTGCGTCGTCAGAAGCAGAAACACGATGATGCTGCAAACCAACAGGATCAGCAGCATCGAGCGGTCGATGGGCTGCTTCTCCTTCACGGAACCATTCTTGATCTTCATTTCAGGACAACAATTCCTTCACTGTTTTGCTGATGAGCCCGTTGTCGGCAAGGCCCTTGACCTTCGGCATGACGGCCTTCATCACCTTCCCCATATCGGAGGGAGCGGAGGCGCCGACTTCGGCGATGGTATCGCTGACGATTTGGCGAAGCTCCTCGGCGGAAAGCTGCTTCGGGAGCAGCGGCTCGATGGCGGCAATATCCTTGCGCGCTTCCTCAGCCGCTTCCTCGCGTCCGGCCTTCTCGGCTTCCTCGAGGGATTCCTTGCGGATCTTCAACTCCTTCTGCAGGATCGCGACCGCCTCGTTGTCATCCAGTTCCTTGCCGGCGGTCTTTTCCGCGAATTTCAACGCCGAAAGCACCATTCTGAACACACGTTTCCCGTCTTCGTCATGAGCCTTCATGGCTTCTTTCAGGTTCTCATTGAGTGTATCTTTGATGCTCATAAAATCCTCCTACTTCATTGTACGATCAGCAGGTCGTACATATTGCTCACAATTCGTTCGCTGATGCCGGAGATATTGATCAGCTCGTCAACGGAGGTGAAGCCTCCGTTTTCCTCTCTGTACGCGATAATATCCGCGGCTTTTTTCTCACCGATCCCGGGCAGCGTCATCAGCTCCTCAAGGTCGGCCGTGTTCAAATTCACCAACTCCGCGCCGCTCGGCAGCGGCGTGATCGTCGGCAGGACCGGGCTGTACGTCGGGATGATCACGGTTTCGCCGTCATCCACCCAATGCGCGAGATTCGCCGTGGCGGGGTCGGCCTCATCCGTCATTCCGCCCGCGAGCTCCGCGAGTTCCTCGACCCGCAGGTAACGGTCGCTGTCGTAATATCCCGGCGTCTTTACCGCGCCGAAGATTCCGTAGCGCAGAACGCGCGGCGTCTGCCCATGCGTCACATAAATCACTTCTTTGGTCGGCTGCGGCTCACTCAAAAACAGCACCAAGCCCACGACGAGCATCACGGTCAAGGTTATGATCACAGTCCGCCAAAAGTCGTTCATGGACTCCCTTTACGGCGTCTGTTTTTCCGCGGCGGGCGCGGGCTGTTCCAAGTGATCACGGCCCTCTTCCAAGGCGAGCATCTTCTCAAAAGACGCCAGCGCCACTTCAAGCATCGAGTCATCCGGCTCGGCCGTGGTGATATTCTGCACCGCGAGGTTCGGCTTCGCGAGGAACTTCACGACCGGGTTGTCCAAGTGCCGGGCGGTGAAGAAAATGAACTCATACGAGATGCCGGCGATCACAGGGATCAGCAGCAGGCGGCTCAGCAGACGGGAGGCGAGGGTCTTCGTGAAGGGCCCGATAATGATGAAGAGCAGGACCGAGATGATCACCACCGTCACCATGAACGCGGTGCCGCAGCGGGGATGCTGCCGTGACTGAACGCGGGCGTTCTCAACGGTCATTTCGAGGCCCTTTTCGTAGCAGTTGATGGTCTTATGCTCCGCGCCGTGATAACGGAAGACGCGCTTGATGTCTTCCATTTGGGAGACGAGCAGCATATACGCGAGCACGACCGCCAGGCGGAGGATGCCTTCGAGCGCGTTGGATACCCACATCGGCAGATGCAGGACGTCCTCGAGGAGCTTGCCCAGCGCCGCGGGGCCCACAAAGAAGAGCGCCACCGCCAGCAGCAGGGAGAGGATCATCGTCAGCACCATCTCGACGGGGGTGATCTTCTCATCCTCACCGGTCTGCATATTCGCCGAGATGGAAAGGTATTTCATGCCGAGGCCGAGCGAGTCCCAAAGTGAAACCAGACCGCGCAGCAGCGGGATCTTCGTGATTTTTGATTTGTAAATTCCGGTCAACTCTTCGGCGACAGTCTCAATTGATCCGTCGGGCTTGCGGAACGACGCGGCGAGATACTTCTTCCCGCGCATCAACACGCCTTCGATCAATGCCTGTCCACCGTAAGAAGGTAATGCTTTTTCTGCCATAGTGTTTTTCTCCTTATTTCATTATATTCGAAAACTATCAAAATGCTATAAGAGATTGAAAACTTGCCGAAAGGAATCGGACACACCGAAACTATTGTATAATTTTGGAAGAAACGGAAACAGAAAGCACATAAAACTATGGCCAAGAATTTAATTCGTTCATTCATCATCACGCTGCTCATCTTCACGCTCGGAATGGCGGCGGTCTACCTGATCCCCAATGAGGCGCTGGAGCCGCAGTACACCAAGTCGCTGAAGCAGATCGCGAAGGAAGATACATACGCGAACTTCATGTTCAACTCGGACGGGTCCATCATGGATAACTTCATGGACGACCTCATGATCCGCACCTGCCACATCAACGAGAGCTATGACAGCCTGATCGAAGCCGCGTACGACAACAACGGCTACCCCCGCTATTGGAACGGCTATCTGCTGACGCTGCGGCCGGCGCTGACATTCCTTTCCTATCAGCAGATCCGCTACGTGAATATGCTCCTCCTGCTGGTGTTCTTCGCCTTCTGTTTCTCCGGCATTCACCGTGAATTCGGCTGGGTCCACGCCTTGGGATTCGCGCTGTCGATGATCTTCTGTTTCCTGGTCCTCATCGGCGAGTCGCTGCAATACTTCTCGGTGTTCATGATCACCTTCGCCGCGCTGTTCATCCTGCTCTACATCCCCTGTATGCGGAAACGGGAGCATTGGATCCCGCTGATGCTGGTCACCGGGATGGCGGTGAATTTCTTCGATATGCTCACCGCGCCGCTGGTCACGTTCGGCATCCCGCTCGTCGTCATCATCAGCCGCGATTTGAAAGAGGAACGCGATTTCAAAACCTGCTTCCTGGATATTGTGTACAGCGCCCTGGCCTGGGGCGCGGGGTACGGCCTCTGCTGGGTTTCGAAATGGATCATCGGCAGCATCGCCCTCGGGAAGAACATCTTCGAGGACGCCTTCACCACGGCGAAATTCCGCGTGGAAGGCAGCGAAGCCTATCCGCTGGACCGCGCGCTGATGCTCAAGCTGAACTTCGAGACCTATTTCTTCGCCAAGGGGCGCCGTCCGTTCATCCTGACCGCAATCCTCGCGGGCGGTTTGGCCGTCTATGCCGTCTTCTCCCATCGGAAGGGCGGGCTCAAAGCCGCGGCGCTCTTCCTGACCGCGGCGATTGCTCCCTACGTTTGGTATATGGTCTTCGCCAACCATTCGCAGCTGCATTACTTCTACACCTACCGCATCCAATCCGTGACACTCTTCGCCGTTTTCGCCTTCCTCGGCAGCGTGATTTCCTTCAAGAAACGGGCGGAGAATTGAATTGTTAATAAAATTCATGCCTGTTTAAACAATGCTGTCCAAAATCGTGTATAATTGAGAACAAGTTTATAAATGTTTGAATCTTTCTTGACGATTCAGGATGAAGAAATGTTTCGGCGCGACGCGCTTTGATTAAAAACCGGACCGAGGTCCATTTAGAAAGATGGCGGACACGTCATCAAAATCTGTAACCGCATTTTCTGTTTCGAAAAATCGTCAAGGGAAACTCTGAGACGGTTTTTTTATTTATGAGCGAGAACAGGATCACAAGGCTTGCTGTTCAGAAAAGGAACCCGAACCGCGTCAATGTCTACCTCGATGGAGCGTTCGCCTTCGGCTTGTACCGTGAAACAGCATACTGGCTCGAGATCGGGCAGGTCCTTTCCGACGAAAAAATAAATGACCTGTTGTCGAAAGACAAAAAAGCAGAAGCCTATAAAAAAGCGCTTGATTACATCAGTTACAAGCCTCGAACCACGCGGGAGACAGAAAAAAAGCTCCTCGATGAAGGGTATGACGAGACCTTGGTTTCGGAAACGATCCATGCCCTTACCGAAAACGGTCTTTTGAATGATGAGCAGTACGCCGAGCAATGGGTAGAAGAGCGGCAGCGTTTGAAGCCGCGAAGCAGCCGGATGCTTGGATTTGAACTGCGGCGCAAAGGAATCCCCGAAGAATTGATTCAAACAGCACTCGAAGATGTTGACGATTTCCAAGCGGCATTGGATATCGCGGAACAGCGCGCGGCCCGTTACAGCGGTCTGCCGGCGTTTGAGTTTCGCGCGAAGCTTGGGAATTATCTCGCAGGCAAGGGGTTTGATTACGATGTCATTCGTGAAGTAACCGCCGCGGTCCGTGAAAAAATCGACACCTCGGGACATTAGGATTAAACGAGGAATGAAATGGGAAGCAAGATTATTTTGTTATCAGTGAAGGCCGCGGCCGCGAAAGGCGGACTGGCGGCGCCGGTAGGGATTCCGATCTGGCTGTTTATCGTCATCATCCTTGCCATGTGCGCATTGGTTTATGTTGTCGCGTCGATCCTTTCCAAGTCCATGAATGAGAAGTTCATGCGGGAGCAGCAGAATGACGCGGAGAACATCATCCTCGTCAGCCGCGAAAAGGCCCAGCTCATTGAATCCGACGCGAAGGACAACGCGATCAAGATCCTCAACGAAGCCGAGAACGACATTCAGAAACGCCGCGCCGCCCTGGTCAAGGAAGACGAACGACTTCAGAAGAAACGCACGGACGTCGACCATCGCCTTGAGAAGATCGAACAGCGGGAAGCGAACCTGAACAAACGTCAGTCCACCATCGACAAGCGTCAGAACGATGTCGAGAAAATGTCCGCCAAGCAGCTCGAAGAGCTCCAGCGCGTATCCAACATGACCGTCGGCGAAGCCCGACAGGAACTCCTGAACAAGGTCGAGAAAGATTCCCGCAGCGATATGGCCCGCATCATCCGCCAGATCGAGCAGGAAGCGAAAGCCGAAGGCGATAAGAAAGCCCGCGCCATCATCGCCACCGCGATCCAGCGCGTTGCCTCCGACCAGGTCAACGAAATCACCACCTCCATTGTCAATCTCCCCGGCGAAGAAATGAAAGGCCGCATCGTCGGCCGCAACGGCCGCAACATCCGCGCCTTCGAACAGGCTGCCGGTGTTGACGTGATCGTTGACGATACGCCGGAAGCGGTCACGATCTCCTGCTTTGACCCGATCCGCCGTGAAATTGCCCGCCGCGCTCTGGACCGCCTGATCCAGGACGGACGCATCCACCCGGCTCACATTGAAAAGGTCCTCAACGAAGAGGAACGCGAAGTTTCCAAGCTCATCGTTGAAGCCGGTGAACAGGCCGCTTACTCCGCCGGCGTCGTCGGCCTCCATCCGGAAATCATCAAGATGCTCGGCCGCCTGAAGTACCGCACTTCCTACGGTCAGAACCAGCTGAACCATTCCGTCGAGACTTCCAAGCTCGCTTCCGTCATCGCCTCCGAACTCGGCGCGGATGTTGAACTCGCCCGCCTCGGCGCGCTCCTGCATGACCTCGGTAAGTCCATGGACCACAACACCGAAGGTACGCACGCGAAGATCGGCGCCGAATTTGCCAAGCGCTACGGCGTGAACGCGAAGGCCGTCAACATCATCGAATCCCACCACCACGAAGTGGAGCAGGAATCCGTTGAAGCGGTCATCGTTGAGGCCGCGGATGCCATCTCCGGTGCCCGTCCGGGTGCCCGCCGCGAGGACATTGATCAGTACATCAAGCGTCTGAAGGCCCTCGAAGACATCGCGAACGCCCACAAGGGTGTTTCCAACTCCTACGCCATCCAGGCCGGCCGCGAAGTCCGCATCATCGTCACGCCGGATGAGGTTGACGACTACGAAGCCCAGCAGATCGCCCGCGACATTGCCAACCAGGTCGAGGAGACCATGCAGTATCCGGGACAGATCAAGGTCACGGTCATCCGCGAGACCAGAGCTGTCGAATACGCGAAGTAATACCGCCTATCAAGAGCGCTCCCGAAAGGGGGCGCTTTTTTATATTTTGGCTCGATTATTGCAATAAAATAGTAAGAATAAGAGGCGGCTGTGTTTGATATCAACGTACTTCCAATGAACTTATCCGAGGGCAGAAACATCGGCAATCTGCCCGGTCTTTTCGTTTACACAGCGCCGAAGAACGTTGAGAAAAACCGCGAAACCGACGTCTTGATCCTGCTCCTGCATTCGGAAGGCTCCGCCGTGCAGGAAGATACCCTCGCCGGCTGGAGCGACGCCGCGGCGCTCGCGTACTACACCGCCCGCGGTTCCTTCACGATGGGCATTTCCGCCGCGGTGAAGGCGCTTGCGAAGCGCGTCGAGAGCGAGAACAAGCGCTTCAAATTCCCGACCCTCTTCGTGAACATCGCCATCGTCCGCGGACGCTCGCTGATGCTCGCGCATCTCGGGCCGGTCCATTCCACCTTGATCGCCTCCGACCACGTGGAGAACTTCAACGACGAAACCTCGCTGCCGCTGCAGGCGGGCGAGAACGACATCAGCTACTTCCAGACGGAGCTGCATTCCGAAGACATCGTGCTGCTCTGCCCGAAGGTTCCGCAGGGATGGACGAACAGCGCCATCCTCGACGCCACCGGCGACTCCCCGATGAATGTGATCCGCTACCTGCTGGATCAGGCGGGCGGGAATTTGCAGGCGGCCGTCATTCAGATCAAGTCCGGGCGCGGCGCGGTCACTTTCCGCACGCGCACGGTCATCACCGCCGATGTCAACCCCGAAAACGAAAAACGCATGGACAAGCCGGGACAGGTTCACAGACGCTCCTCGGATGTCGTCAACCGTCCGCATGTGTCCGCCGACACCTACGGCAACTACGCCGACCGTTCGGATCCCAACAAGCCGCTGTTCCGCGCGAAGAAAAGCGGCGAGCTGCGTGAGCTCGGTGAGGACGGCAATGCCGCGGCCGAGGAAGAAACTTCGACGCAGTCCGCCGCGGACGCAACCCCGGCGGAGGTGCTGCCTTCATCCGAAGAGGTG